>JBMOEL010000022.1:0-18425 GCA_049314715.1 Rickettsiales bacterium | reverse complement strand
TTCGTCGTCATTGGTTGCGCTGCTTGCTAATCAAAAAGGGATTGATTCAACAATGTCGGTGCGCTTCCCGACCGACCCAACGATTGATGAAGGCGTCTATATTGACTACATGCTTGATGCAACAAAGCTTAAGGGCCATACGGTTACGCCAACCAGCGAAGATTTAATGCGTGATTTGCGCAAGCTACACTGGCACCACGAAAATATTATTCCTGGCCCTTCCATGTATCTCGAATGGGCGCTGATGCGTGATGCGCGCGCATTAGGGTATAAAGTGATACTTGATGGGCAAGGTGCCGACGAAGTCTTTGCAGGCTATGCTACCTATCTCAAAGCCTATCAGGCAGAATTGGCGAATCGTGGAATTTTAGGCACACTCAAAGCATTGCGCTTAGGAAAACAACGTGATGCGCGCTTGCGTGCCTCTGCAAAACTCTACGAAAATGCACAGCGCCGATTCAGCAACAAAGATAGCCTCTCATTTAGAAAATTATTCACCTATCTGAGAAACTACGTGCCCACGATGCTCAAGTTATATGGTGGTGACGATGTACCATCACCCAAAGCAGTCGGCGCATTGCGCTACGAACTGGCCATGAATTTGCTGCGCACCTCGCTTCCCTCGAACCTCTATAGTGGTGATCGTAATTCCATGGCGCATGGTATTGAGTGCCGCTATCCGTTCCTTGACTATGGATTGGTAGATTTTGCCACGCATCTGCCAGATTGGGCGTACTTAGAAAATGGATGGGGCAAAGCCATCGTGCGTGAGGCGATGAACGATGCTATGCCTCACGACATTACGTGGCGTGCCGACAAAGTCGGGTTTGCCGCCCCACAAGATACATGGCTGCAAAGCCCAGCCATGAAATCATGGATTGAGGAGCGTATTTTCGATACGTCACTCAACACCATACCAGGATATGACGCCACCATGCTACGCAACGCATGGAATGCGCATAAAAGTGGCGTAGCGGATCACTCGCTGCTTTTATGGAAATGGGCGAGTGCATCTGAATTGCTACTGATGAAGCAAAGCGGCGTATGGGGTGACAACATCCAATCAGCTGCGATTCCTGCACAACAGCATCGCGAACAACGCACCGCATGGATTATTTCCTATACACCTGTATCGAAAGAACCGCGCGTCATTCGCCAAGCAAAAGCGCTGACCGATGCGGGTTGGCGTGTTGTGGTATTTGGGCTTCAAGGTGCTGCACCAACGCCAAAAGAATGGCACTTTGTTCCATTGCCAGATACGTTGCCAATGGATGGTAGAGATAAAATGCAACACGTATTCGGTGAACGTATTGGCGGCTTGTCATTCTCATTTTATATAAAATCGAAAAAAATTCCGCGCACGATAGGGATGGTGTTTGCCCGTTTTGGTATGTTGCCATCCCTCAAGCTCCTTGGTGCACGACTCAATCAGCGTTTCCAAGTGCCGTTCCAGTGGAAGCGAAGGACTATTTCAGATTTCTTGAGTAGCAATCCATCACTCACTCCACAGCTTGTGCTTTGTCATGACTATTTCACTGCTGATATAGGGATGAGTATCGCCAAACGTAGTAAGGCAAAAATAGCCATTGATTGCCATGAGTATGCCTGCGGGCAATATGTTCACATCCCGAATTGGACTAAGTGGCATAGGCCTATGGTATTTGCGCTGCAGGATTTTTACCTCAAGCAAGTAAATGCGGTGACAACCGTGTGCCAAGGCATTGCCGAATTAATCCAGAAAGACCATCGTCTGAAATGCACGGTAGAGGTGGTGCGCTCTACGCCATTTTATGAGCAGCAGCCATTTCGTCCGACCGGCGAGACAATCACTGTATTGTATCATGGCGAGATTTTTGCATCACGCGGTATCCATGTGGCGATACGCTCGATGCAGTATTGGCGACCCGAATTCCGTATGCTTTTACGTGGCAATGCGGATATAGGATATATTGAAGAACTCAAAGCCATTGCCAAAGAAGTGGGTGTGGAAGACCGCCTGATTATTGAACCAGCCGTGCCGTTCAAAGATATTATCCCTGCTGCGAATCGTGCCGATATCGGCTATTTTGTACATGAAGATTTAAGTGCACAGCGTCGGTTTACACTACCTAATAAATTCTTTGAATATGTCATGGCGGGTTTAGCGCTCTGTGTTTCCGATTTGCCTGAAATGGCACGCTTGGTGAAGCAATATGAAGTCGGTCAACTCGTGAGTGACTGCGACCCGAAAGCCGTGGCAGAGGTCATTAATCGCTTCGACAGAGCAATGATTGATACCATGAAGCAACGTTCCATCGACGCTGCAAAAACACTGAATTGGGAAGCCGAGAAGGCGCGTATGTTGAAACTCTACGAAAGCACTTTATCATGATTGTTGTAGTCAATTATGGTGTGGGCAATCTCTCCTCGGTGCATAATATGCTGCGCAAAGCAGGCGCAGATGTGATGGTTTCGGACAAACCATCCGACATTCTCGCTGCTAATAAATTACTCTTACCCGGTGTCGGGCATTTTGATTATGGCATGAAAATGCTCAATGAATCAGGCTTGCGCGCGGCGCTCGATACATTCGCGCTCGAGCTCAAAAAGCCCGTTTTGGGTATTTGTCTAGGCGCGCAGATTTTGGGTAAAGGAAGTGAAGAGGGAAGTGCAGCGGGCTTGGGCTGGATAGATATGGTCTGTAAGCGCATTCCTGCAGCCGAAGGACTGCGTGTGCCACACATGGGTTGGAATAAAATTCAGCGCGTGAAACCTACACCACTACTGGATGGCGTGACAGAAGATGCGCGCTATTATTTTGTCCATTCCTATTACATGCAGTGTGCGCATTCAGAAGATATCGCCGCAACCGCGAATCATGGCATCACCTTCACCTGCGCCGTTGCGCACAACACTATTTTTGGCACACAGTTTCACCCAGAAAAATCGCTGCGTCATGGACTTGCGCTCATGAAGGCATTTGTGGAGATGCCCCATGAATAAAACACGCGTCATTCCCGTGTTACTGTTGCGCGGCAAGGGCTTGGTGAAAACCGTTAAATTCAAAGACCCAACCTATATTGGCGACCCCATCAACTCCGTGCGGATCTTCAACGAAAAAGAAGTCGATGAATTGGTGTTTCTGGATATCTCTGCAACGCCGGAGAATCGTGGGCCCGATTTTGAATTGCTCGCGGACATTGCCGGTGAAGCCTTCATGCCCATGGCCTATGGCGGTGGCATCACGACGATGGAGCAGGTGAAGCGAATTTTTTCACTCGGTTTTGAAAAAATTATTGTGAACAGTGCGGCCTACACCACGCCGGATTTGCTTCGCGAAGCCGTCGCTATTTATGGCTCACAAAGTATTGTCGGGTGTGTGGATGTTAAGAAAACACTGCTGGGTCGCTACGAGCTTTATAGCCATTCTGCGGCGACGAAACAGCCCGCGGATATCAAACATCATCTCAAAAAGCTCACCGATTTGGGCGTGGGGGAGGTGCTCGTCAATAGCATTGACCGAGATGGTACGATGAGTGGCTATGATCTAAAATTGCTGCGCGAAGTAACGAGTGCGGTTGATGTTCCTGTGGTTGCATGCGGTGGCGCAAGCAGCATGGCGGATTTCGTGTCTGCCGTAAAAGAAGCAAACGTTTCAGCGGTTGCAGCAGGAAGTTTGTTCGTTTATATGGGGCCGCACCGTGCGGTGCTCATCAATTATCCAGCCCGCAAAGACATAGAAGAGCATTTACCATGAAACTACTTCGTTTTGCGAAATCGATCATCAAGCGTTTCTACGTTCTGCTTGTTCCTGTCACTATCCGCAATTTAATTGGCAAAGACAACGCATCGAACCGCGTGGTTGCATGGCGTAGCTTCCGTGTATCGCGCGCCCGCTCAATCGAAGAAGTGCGACTTATTGCCGTATCGCTGGGATTCACGTACTTTCTTGATTACGACAAGCAGATACCAACCAAGAAGCGTGAGTTCATGAGTGCGGTGAATTTTTTCAAGATTCCGCTCAAAGGCCAGCGCGTGCTGGATGTAGGGCCCGGTACCGCCGATTCGCTGGATGTTGCCAAAGCCGAAGGCGCTGCCGAAACCTTATTTATTGAAGAAGAACCGGTATTTGTAAAGTTCGCTGAACTCAAAGGTCATAAGGGCATCAAGCATAACTATACCTTCACACCCTTCTTCCCTGCAACGTGGAAAGCGTCGTTTGATTTTATTTACACCAAAGGCTCCATCAACTGCCAATGGGTCAACGAACAGCAGGCGATGCGTGAAGCGGGGGATATTAACGGCTATTTTGATTTTGACGCATGGGTGAAAGAACTTATTACGCTGGTTAAGCCTACGGGGCATATGGTGTTATTGCCTGCCATGTGGCTTCAACCCACGCGCATCATTGATGAAGCTTACGATCTTGATACCTATTACTGGTGCCCTAATATTGCGGCTTACCGCGCCAGTTTCTTTACCCAAACCCTACTGAAATACGGCTTCCAAGCCGTCGATAACGTAGCTGGTTTGACACAAGAAAAAGCATTTCCACTTGCCTTTTACTATGGTCCTCGCGCATAAAAGGGCATGAAAAACGCCCAAGCCATCCTCGCGCCGATTGACGGCTCACCTATCATCCACGCAGCGTTCGTACCCGCAGACAAGCCTTATCAGGTTTGCACGCGCTGTATTATGGACACGACCGACCCCGACATCGTCTTCGACGATAAGGGCGTGTGCAAGCATTGTTACTATTTCGATAATAACATCATGCCTGCATGGCCTTCGCCTGAAAAAGGCGCGCAGATGCTCCAGGAAATGCTCGCCAAGGTGAAAGCGCATGGGCAAGGTAAGCCATATGATTGCATCATCGGATTATCAGGTGGCATCGACAGCTCATTCATCGCCGTCAAGGCGGTGGAGTGGGGTCTGCGCCCACTGGTGGTGCATGTGGATGCAGGGTGGAATTCTGAGTTGGCGGTGATGAATATCGAGCAAATCTGCAAGCGCCTCGGCCTCGACCTCGTGACGCACGTGGTCGATTGGGAAGAAATGCAAGATATGCAATTAGCCTTCCTGCGTTCGAACCTCGCCAACCAAGATGTGCCACAAGACCATGCATTTTTCGCAGCACTCTATGGCTACGCGATTAAAGCGGGCATTAAATACGTCATCAATGGCAGTAACTTCGCGACCGAGTCGATTCTCCCACAAAGCTGGGGTTACGACGCGATGGACGCCACCCATGTCAAAGCCATTCACAAACAATTCGGTAAGCGCAAGCGCGGTAAATTCCCTATCGTCAGTTTCTTCGATCTCTATTTCAAGTATCCCTTTATTTTAAAAATGGAAGTGCTGCGCCCACTCAATTACATTCCCTATAACAAGGAAGAAGCTATTAAAATTCTCGAACGCGATTATGGCTGGCGCTATTATGGCGGCAAACATTACGAATCACGTTGGACGCGCTTTTTCCAAGCCTATTACCTGCCGCACAAGTTTGGTTACGATAAGCGCAAAGCGCATTTGGCAAGCCTTGTCGTATCGGGGCAAATGACGCGCAACCAAGCACTCGCCGAGCTGCAAAAACCGCTTTATGACCCAAAGCTGCTCGAGGAAGACAAAGCCTTCATCGCCAAGAAACTGGGCATCAGCATTGCGGAATTCGAAGCGCTGGTGAACGAGCCGCCACGCCATTACAGCGAATTCCCTAACCATCAGCGCAAATTCAAGCTCGCCTTTGGCACTTATCGCTTGTTGCGAAGTTGGGTCTATATTCCTGTGCGTATCCTCGCAAAAATCAAAGGTTATACGCGCCGCGCTGTGCGGATGCTCATAGGCCGCTAATGGCAATGAATCTGCATATCTACCCTTCAACGTTTCAAAACGAAACGCGTATTCTCAAAATCATTCGTAGCTTGAAAGCGCATGGCGTGTTCAGCGAGATTCAAGTCATGGCACTACGCAAAGGCGACTTGCCTGCCCATGAATCATTAGGTGATGGGTTAAGCGTCATCCGTATTGCGCCGTTATTTGGTGCATCGATTCCCACCAAAATCGGCACACTCATTAAACTCATCGGCTGGCACGCATCGGCATTCGTTGCGCTACGCGGCAAACCTATCGCTTGCGTGAATTGCCATAGCTTGCCCGTGCTACCACTGAGCTGGATGATTGCAACATGGAAGGGCGCGAAACTCGTTTACGACACGCATGAACTCGAAACCGAAACACTCAGCTCCAAAGGTCTACGCCGTGCTATTGCGCGTATCGTCGAGCGACTTTTCATCCATCGCTGCGACGCGGTTTCGGTGGTCGGCCCCTCCATCGCAGATTGGTATAAAGAGCGTTATGGCCTGAAGCATGTGACGGTTGTGCGCAACGTGCCACCCGCTTTTAAGCAGGCCGCGCCAACGGGAAAACTCCGCGCTGCACTTGGCCTCGCGGTGGATGATGAAATCTATCTCTACCAAGGGCTACTCTCGCGTGGTCGCGGTATCGAGGCGCTGCTCGAAGCATTTGTTACGCTCTTTGCGCCTAAACATTTGGTGTTCATGGGCTATGGCGATTTAGAGCCAGAGATTCGTAAAATGGCAACGCTGCATGACAACATCCATTTCCATCCCGCCGTGCGCCCCGACGAAATTCCCGACTATACCGCCGATGCAACGGTGGGTCTGGCGCTCATCGAAAATCTCTGCCTCAGCTATTATTATTGTCTGCCGAATAAACTCTTTGAATATGCCGCCTGCGGCGTGCCGATACTCGCCAGCGACTTCCCTGAAATGCAGCATGTCGTGCAGCAATTTGACGCTGGCTGGGCAGTAAAACCCGAAGCCCAAGCCATTCGCAACGCCGTTGCAGACCTTACGCCAGCCGCCATCGCTGCCAAAAAAACCCGCTTGAGCGAGCTAGCTACCGCCTATCGTTGGGAAAATGAAGAGCCGCAATTACTTGCGATATACCGCACTCTTGGGCTAAAAGCCTGATACATGAAAGTATGGATTCTCAAAGATAGCGAGCCGCTACCACTCACGCCTGAAGTAAAGCCGCTGCGTGCAGCAATGCTGAGCGAGGCGCTCGTTGCACGTGGCCACGCTGTGCGTTGGTGGTGTTCGACCATGTCGCACTTCCATAAAACCCGCGAAGCACAAGCAGGCAGCTACACACTCGAAAATGCTAAGGGCACCTACAACGTGCAGCGTATTGAGGCGGGGCTCTATGCACGCAATCTTTCGGTCGCGCGCGTGCTGCATCACCGCCGCTTGGCGAAGTGCTGGCGCGAAGCTGCCGAGCAATCACATGAGACGCCTAACATTATTCTCGTGGCGTACCCCATCATCGAATGGGTGCGTGAGGCGCTTGCCTATGCAAAGCCACGCGGCATTCCCGTGGTGGTCGATGTGCGTGATCAGTGGCCTGATACCTTCGTGAATTATGCACCTTCTTTACTCAAACCGTTCGTATGGCTGGTGGCAAAAATACTTTACCCAAACGTGCCCGCACTCTTTCGTGCACCTCGCGCGGTAACATCCATGAGCACGCCTGTGTTGCACTGGGCGCTTCACAAGGCACGGCGCGCTGAGGGGGATGATACGCGCGTTTTCTATCTCGGCACATCACTCTCGCAAACGCTTCAGCAATCTACGCGTACGCAATTGCCAACAGACCGCCCAACGCGCTGCCTGTTTCTGGGAACGCTTGGTCACACGGCAGATGTTCTGACGATTGGTCAAGCCGCGCGCTACATGCACGAGAATAACCAGAACGTGCATATCACCATCGCAGGCGATGGCGATTATATGCAGTCGCTGCGCGATGTAGTCGAGGGCTTGCCGAACGTCACGCTAACGGGTTGGCGCAGCACGGCGGATGCAAAGTTATTGCTCGCAGCATCAGACATTGCCCTGCTGACGGGTCATAACGAAGCCATGCCCAATAAGTTTTTTGATTATGTGGCCGCAGGCTTGCCAATTGTCTGCTCGCTACGCGGCGAGGTGCGCGACTATATTACCCGCCATCACTTAGGCGCATGCTGCCCTTCGGGTGATGCTCAGGCACTGGCGCGCGCCATCAACCATGTACGTGAACATTACAGCGCATGCGCAAAAGCGGTGCAGGCAGTTCCTGCTTCCGATTATGCCTGTGATGCGATTTATGCTAGCTTCGTAACGTTCCTCGAACAGTTGGGAAATCACCATGCCGTATG
This sequence comes from Rickettsiales bacterium, assembly GCA_049314715.1. GTDB lineage: Bacteria > Pseudomonadota > Alphaproteobacteria > Rickettsiales > UBA3002 > JAFLDD01. The sequence continues at coordinate 10,234 of JBMOEL010000022.1, read as the reverse complement.
AAGACCCAATCGAAGCCGCCCTGCGCGCACTGACAGATGTAGAGTGGACGAAACGCAAAGACCGTTTCGAAGCGCGCATCAACAAAACGCACATGATTGGTATTCAGGAAATGCTCGCCGACCATGGCATTACCTCGCATGGTGAGGTGAGCGAAGCGCGCAGCGGGCGTTATATCGCAACCGTTGCCTCCACCGAAGTGCCCAAGATTTTAAAAGCCGTCACCGTCACCGGCGCCAAGGTAAAACCGCATCGCCGCAAGTGGCAGAGTTAGACCGACCCCTTCCGGGTAATGATGGTTGCGCGCAGGATGCGCATCATGAACCTGCACGACACAGAGGCCTATCAACAGGCATTTATCCGCTATTTGCGAAAGGGTACGCCGATTGCGCTGTCGCTCAAACTGCAAGCGCGCATCACCACCCATTATATCTGGCGCACGGCAGGGGATGGCAAGGTGCGCGCCTCACACGCCGCTAACGAGGGCAAGATTTTCGCGTGGGATACTCCGCCACCTACAGGCCACCCTGGCGAGGATTATAATTGTCGTTGTAAAGCAGTGGCTTATATTCAAGGCAGTACCGAGTTTGCAAATCAAACATTAATCAGCAGCATGCAGGATGCAAGTCAGCGATGGACGGACTATGATTTTTCAAAACATTTCTATCTCGGAAACGGTGGAGGCTTAAGCCTTGCAGAAACAGGTCACCTATCTGGTGTAGTGAATTATTATTTTTATTCACTTGGTAAATACAGCAGCGTAAATAGCCAAATTGTAGAGACCGCTAGAAATCATAATGGTGCGTTTGGCTATTACTTTGAAAGCGCCCCTAATTTCAGGCTATATTTGTATGTTTTCGGTGGTGGTACTGTGAGCGGTGTCTTTACAGGTAGTGTACGTCATGAGGGTGATATGATGTATATCTCAGGTGAGGTTGAATATTTCTATGATGATACGTTCACTGACCCACTCAGTGTTAGGGAAGTTCTAAGAGGTACTTCAGACCCTAAAGAGGCATATCTATTAGAGCGTCTGCTAACGGATGGTTTTGGCTCTCAATTTCCAGTTCATGATTATTGGAAAACTAAATTCGAGGCAGAAGCAAAGCTGGATAGAAACAAAACTATCTATTTTTGGAATAACTCTGACCAGTGACCCCAATAACTAGTGAGTGCTCCCACAATCGCTATAACCGGATAGGACAAAACCAAATAAAGTAACCATGTTGGAATACTGGTAACCCAAAACCATCTCGGCACGCCATGTTCGCGCAAATATCTTCGATACACACGACGCCAGATTAGTTCCCATATTCCCACATAAGCGCCCCCCAGTATCCAGCCGACTACAAGATAGAGAAATAGGGGTAGTCCATTAGCAACATGAATGTTTCCACATGCATCATGATGTTGAATGGAACCATCTGAGAACTGGCTTTGGCACGCCTCATAAGCATTCCACGTCATTTCATAGCGCGTATGTATCGCTAGATTGATTAGAAAGTACGCCATGAGAATTGCGGCTAAAGTGGTAGCAATGCGTAGCTTGATAGTGCTAGATGGCTGGGCAATAAATAAAATGAACGGAGCACTAAAAAATAGCGGGAAAGCCAGATTGAATCCGATACTCTCCGAGAGATAGACGAATAGACGAAGCGATTCTTCCAATATTCCCATTGCATGAGCTTAAACGTATTACGGCAATTCCTCCAAACAAATATGCTTTAGATATCCACCAAAATCAAAAAGCCGATGTTTCCAATGGCCTCTGATTTAGGGTGAGGCAACAGGATTGATTCGCGCTGTTTTAACAGCGCTCACCCTGAGGGCGCCGATGGCGTCCCATTTTGTCTAAGGGCAAAATGGTCGAAAGAGGTTCGCCCTGCACGACTTCAACCATTAAAAAAGCCCCGACCATAAGGTCGAGGCTTTTTTAATGGTGGAGGCAACAGGAATCGAACCTGCGACATTCTGCTTGCAAAGCAGACGCTCTACCAACTGAGCTATGCCCCCACGCTTGGTAAATCGAGGTGATGCAGATAATCTAACCCACAGCCCCCGTCAAGTAAAGAGTGTAAGCGCTAGAAATCTACGCATTTTCCGCCGATTTCCCAGTCATTATAGCGCGTCGGCTCGGGCTTGCCGCTGCCGCCCACCTCGTCTTTAGGCCTAGGCGCGGGCTCAACCTGCTGGGTTTCGGGCTTGGGGGGTGTTTTCTCGGTTGGCTTTTCCATGACTCTCCCTTACCACTCGCCTCCACCTATGTCACGTACCAGATATATCGCCATCCAAGCACTCCACACCCTCCTCTCTGAGGGGCGGACGGTGGATGAGGTATTGCCCCGCCACATGGAGTTAAGTGAGGAGGACGAGAAATTCGTCCACGCGCTGCTCATGGCAACGCTGCGCCATATCGGCCAGCTGGATGCGATGATCGAACCGCACCTTGAAACACCTTTGAGCAAAAAACTACACGCCGTGCAATGCGCCTTGCGCATCGGCGCCGCACAGATTCTGGTCATGAAAATTCCCGCTCACGCCGCCGTGGGTGAAACCGTGCAGGCCATGAAGGGCGGCAAATATAAACCCTATGCAAAACTGGTAAATGCCGTGCTACGCAAAATCGAACCCGCGCCACTGCCGCCCGCCACCTACAACTTACCTGCATGGTACAAGCCGCGCTGGAAACAGCATTATGATGTAGCGCGCATTTGTGAAGTCGTTGTGCAACCAACACCGCTTGATATCATCCGCCGCGATGGTTCGGGTGAGCGTTTCGCTGCGCCGTATCCTTCGGTGGAAACTATCAAGGGCTATCACGAGGGCGACTTCTGGGTGCAAGACAAAGCGGCCAGTATGCCCATCACCATGCTTGGCGACATTAAAGGTAAAACGGTGCTGGAAATTGGTGCAGCCCCAGGTGGCAAAACTGCGCAGCTATGTGCTGCGAGTGCTATCGTCACCGCGCTGGATCGCAGCGAATCGCGCATGCAGCGTTTGAATGAAAACATGAAACGTTTGCGAATGGACATCACCCCCGTTGTTGCGGATGTGATGGAGTGGGAGCCAAGCGAACCCTACGACATCGTGGTGATTGACGCACCTTGTAGTGCCACGGGCACATGGCGCCGCCACCCCGAAGTCGTGCACATCACCACGCTCGATGACATTCGTGAACTCGCCAAGTTGCAAGCCGATATGCTGGCGCGCATTTGGCCGTGGGTAAAAGCGGGTGGGCAACTGCTTTATATTGTGTGTTCGCTCGAGCAGGAAGAGGGCGAAGCGCAGATGGAAGCGTTCCTCGCAGCCAATAAAGATGCAACGCAACAGGGCGCAACGCTCCGCACCAACCCCGCGATGGAAGCCGAAACGGGCGGTATGGATGGGTTTTTCGCAGCCATATTGCAAAAGGCCGCATAACTGCTAGAACATCCTCATGGCCATTAAAACACCACCTGTCAAAATCGCTCCGTCGATTCTTTCTGCCGACTTTGCCCGCTTGGGTGAAGAGGTAGCAAGCATCACCAAAGCCGGTGCCGATTTAGTGCATGTCGATGTGATGGACGGTCACTTTGTGCCGAACCTGACGATTGGGCCATGCGTGGTGAATGCCATTCGCCCGCACACCAAATTACCGCTCGATGTGCACTTGATGATTGAGCGGCCCGATTTGCTGATTCCTGAATTCGCCAAAGCGGGTTCTGATATTATCACTATTCATGCGGAAGCAACACCGCATGCCGACCGTTCTATCCAGCTCATTAAATCACTTGGCAAAAAAGCGGGCATCTCGATTTGCCCAGCGACGCATGAAAGCGTGCTCGAATATGTGATGGACAAGGTCGACTTGATTTTGCTGATGACAGTGAATCCTGGATTTGGTGGTCAATCCTTCATACCTTCTCAGCTCGCGAAGATTCGCACGGTGCGTAAAATGATTGGCAAATCAGGCCGCCGCATCATGCTCGAGGTAGATGGTGGCATTAACGCAGGCACGGCACGCGAAGTGGTTGCTGCGGGCGCGGATACATTGGTCGCTGGCTCTGCTATATTTACGGGCGACGCCAAAAAATACGCGAAAAACATCGCCGCGCTTCGGGGTAAATAATGAGTGACCTCGATATCATTACCCGTATTCGACTCGAACATGCACAAGCCGTCGAAGGTGTGTTCACCAACCATGTGGGCGACATTACCAAGCTTGCCGCGAAAATGGCTGCTGCGGTAAAAGCCAATCACAAACTGCTATTTTGCGGCAATGGCGGCAGCGCCTGCGACGCGATGCATATCGCCGGCGAATTCGTTGGCCGCTTCGTGCATGACCGCAAGGCGCTTCCCGCCATCGCACTCACGTCGGATAGCGGTATCATTACGGCAGTCGCGAATGATTACGCGTACGAGGATATTTTCTCGCGTCAGGTCGAGGCATTAGGGCAGGCAGGTGATGTGCTCATCAGCATGTCGACTTCCGGCAAAAGCCCGAATGTGCTCAAAGCGATTGCTGCGGCAAAGGCAAAAAATATCTTCACCGTGTTGCTCACGGGTGAAAAGGGCAAGGATAGCAAGGACGCCGATATGACCATCGTGGTGCCTTCGACCGTCACGGCGCATATTCAAGAAGCGCATATCACCGTGCTGCACAGCTTGGCTTCTTTAGTGGAATCAAGACTTTAACAACCCATTAACGAAAAATTCATTTTTTCATTTTATGATATAAGAGTTGTAGCACTATACGTTTAGCGCTACGTTCAGGCAAACCAACTTTCTTAAGAAAAGAACCTCGTCATGATCAACGAAACCAAACTTGCTGAAATGCTGTGTACACGTTTGTGCCATGACCTTACGGGGCCGATTGGTGCTGTGAATAACGGCGCTGAATTCCTCGCTGAAGAAGGCTTCGATATGCAAAACGAAGCGATGCAGTTGATTCTCAATAGTGCGAATGAAGCAGTGAATCGTCTGCAGTTTTACCGTCAAGCCTACGGGCGTGTGGGTGAAACAGGTGAAGCATCACTCTCCGACAAAAAGCAACTCGCTGAAGCATTCTTTGCCTCGACCAAAGTGAAGCTCGATTGGCCCGATGCGCATACGGACGCGAGTGGTGTGGCCGTCACTCAGAAAATGGGCAAGCTGATACTCAATCTGTTGATTATTGCTGGCAACGCCTTGATTAAGGGCGGAACACTTGCGGTGCGTGTGTCACAGTCGGATGCTGGCGAGAAAGAAATCCGCCTTAGCGCCAAAGGCGACATGGTGAAACTCGACGCAGAATTAGTGGCTATCTTGAAGGGCCAAGGTGACGAGGGGATGCTAAGCCCCAAAACATCGCAGCAGCTTTTGGCGATGAATTTGGTCGAAGAAATCGGCGCGAAACTTGCGTTTGAAGCATCCAGTGATGCGCTGGAACTCGTTTGCCGCCAACAAGCGCTCGTTACGGCATAAGCTCCCGATTTTATTTGTGATTTGCATTCTCCTGTGTAAGATGTGCTGATAAAAATAACATCTGCGCACAGGGCGTTCCATGGATGATTTAATTAGTGAGTTTATCACCGAAACCTCCGAATCACTCGCCGTTCTAGACCAAGAATTGGTGAAGCTTGAGCAAAACCCCAATGATAAAGAGATTTTGGGGAACATCTTTCGCCTTGTTCATACGGTTAAGGGAACCTGCGGTTTCCTCGGCTTGCCGCGCTTGGAATCGGTCGCACATGCGGGTGAAAACGTTCTGGGCAAAATCCGCGATGGGCAGATTATTGTCACGCCCGAAGCGATTTCAATTGTGCTGGAAGCGCTGGATCGCATTAAAACCATCATGGAACAGCTTGCTGAGTCGGGAAGCGAACCTGCGGGTGATGATAGTGATTTAATTAAGCGCCTCAATGCGTTTGCTGACTCCAACGGTGCGGTCGCGGCTGCGCCGTCTGCACTACAAGCTGCGCCCAAACCAGCGCCTAAAGCAGAAGTGAACGTTGCCAATATGCTCTCGCCCGATGAAATCAGGGGCGGTGGCGGCATGACCAGCTCCACCACGCAAGATGAGTTGGATGCGCTTGAGCGCGCCTTCCGTGACGCGGTTCCCACCATCGAAGGTGGCGTGGATTTTACCAAAGCGCCCAGCACGTTCATGGAAGAAGCGCCAGCAGTTCCTGCACCCACGGCGACGAAACCACCGCTTGCTGAACAGCACAAAGATAAGGCTATCAAACAAGGCTTGGAGACCGACGCGAAAGATTCGGGCGGTGGTGCTGGAGTGAATCAAAGCATCCGCGTGAATCTCGACGTGCTCGAAGACCTGATGCAGATGGTTGGCGAGTTGGTGCTATCGCGTAATCAGTTGATGCAGATTATGCGTAACCGCGACGATAGTGATTTGAAAGGCCCGCTACAGCAACTTTCGCAAATCACCACCGAGCTGCAAGACGGCGTGATGAAAACGCGCATGCAGCCCATCAGCACAGCATGGACGAAATTCCCGCGTCTGATTCGTGATTTGTCGCAAGACCTTAAAAAGAAAATTGACCTCAAGATGATCGGTGAGAATACCGAACTCGATCGCCAACTGCTGGAAATGATTAAAGACCCGCTCACCCACATGGTGCGCAATAGCTGCGACCACGGGCTTGAGATGCCCGCAGATCGCGTGGCGGCGGGTAAGCCAGAAATCGGCACCGTTACGCTGAGCGCTTACCACGAGGGTGGGCATATCATCATCAAAATCGCTGATGATGGGCGCGGTATCAATCTCGAGCGCGTTAAACAAAAAGCGCTTGAGAACGGCATCACCACCGAAGAAGAACTGGCCATGCTCAGCGACGAGCAGATTATGCAGTTCATTTTCAAAGCAGGATTCTCAACCGCCGAGAAAGTGACAAGCGTCAGCGGGCGTGGCGTGGGAATGGATGTGGTGCGCACCAATATCGAAAAAATTGGTGGCACGGTAGCGCTGAGTTCTGCAACCGGTAAGGGCTCAACCTTTCATATCAAGATTCCACTCACCTTGGCGATTGTATCGGTACTACTCGTAGAAGCTGAAAAACAACGTTTCGGCATACCCCAACTCAATGTGGTAGAATTGGTGCGTGTTGACCAGCACTCCGAATATAAGATCGAAACGATTAGCCATTCAAAGGTATTGCGTTTGCGCGGTAACTTGTTGCCACTCGCATCACTCAATGAGCTGATGGGACTGCCAAAGAGCGAACATCAAAGTGACCGCGATTGCTACATTGTCGTTGTGAAAGCGGGTGCCAGCGATTACGGACTGATGGTCGATGCGGTGCATGACACGGAAGAAATCGTCGTCAAACCTGTATCGCGATTACTCGAAAATATCCCGCTTTATTCTGGCAATACCATTTTGGGGGATGGCAGCGTCATCATGATTCTTGACCCTAACGGTATGGCACGTGCGCTGGGCGATCCGGAATTAAGTGGTAAGGAAGAAGTCGAGAATAACCTTATTAATAGCGCCGATCGTGTGACGAACTTCCTGATTTTCACGACCGGTGGTGGCGCACCGAAAACCGTGCCGCTTGAGCTTGTCTCGCGTCTTGAAGATGTAGAGGTCGATAAAATCGAAGTATCGGCGGGCAGCAAAGTGGTGCAATATCGCGGAGATTTAATGCAGCTTATGAGCTTGCCTGGCTGTGATTTCCCAACACCAAAAGACGGCGAAGTACCTGTCATCGTCTTTACCTATGACCGTAAAACCATTGGCTTAGTCATCGATGAAATCATCGATATTGTGCAAGCGCCTGTCGAAATTAAAGGTAATTCACACCAAGAGCATTTCCTCGGTAGTATGGTGATTAACGGAAAAACGACCGACGTAGTCGATGTTGGCTATATACTCAAAGAAATTGGCGGAGACATTAGTGCGCTCGCCCGCAAGGTGGATGCGGTAAAAGATGTAGAATTATTATTGGTTGAAGATAGCGATTTCTGGCGTAACTTGGCCGAGCCACTGTTGCAATCTGTTGGCTATCACGTGACATGGGCAGAGCATGGCGCAATGGCGCTCAGCCTTATGCAGGCTAAGGCGTTTGATATCATCGTCAGTGACATTGAGATGCCGCAGATGGATGGCTTCCAATTCGCAACGGCAGTGCGCAAAGACAAGCGATTTGACCATATCCCGATTGTTGCCTTCACCTCGACTGCGAATGAACAGTTCCGTCGTCGTGCGATTCATTGTGGCATGCAGGACATGGTCACTAAAACGGATCGTGAAGCGTTGCTGGTGGCAATTGCCAAGCAGCTTGAAACTAAAAATCAGGAGGCTGCATAATGTCCTCAGGCGCATTAGTAGTGAAAGATTCACACATGCCCGTGCCATCTACGTACGGTGCTCTCAAGCATGAATTCGTGACCTTGCGTCTCAATCACCAGCTTTTTGGCATTTCCGTCATGGCCGTTCAGGACGTGTTGCGTAAACAACCTATCTCGCCCGTACCGCTTGCACCGCATATCGTGGCGGGGTCGTTGAATTTGCGCGGCCGCATCGTGACAGCCATTGATTTGCGCAAACGCCTAAGCATGGAAGACTATCCAGACCATGACGCGATGATGAAAGTCGTCGTTGAGTATCAGCATGAGCTCTTCGCATTCATGGTAGATAGTGTGGGCGATGTATTGACCTTGGAAATGAGCGAGTGTGAAAAACCGCCTTCAAACATGGAAGAAAGCTGGCGCAGTGTTGCAGCGGGCGTATTCAAATTACAAAATGAACTACTCGTAGTGCTTGATGTTGGCAGCGTCATCGATGGAGCCGCGTAACATGAGCAAGACCTGTTTGATTGTCGATGATTCCAAAATTGTCCGCAAGGTCATGAGCAAAATCATTCAGCCGCTTGGCTATACTACATTGGAAGCCGAGAATGGCCAGGAGGCTCTCAACACCCTCACTAGCGGTACGACGGTTGATCTGGTGATGCTCGATTGGAATATGCCTATTATGAATGGCATCGAATGCCTGAAAGCGCTGCGTGCGCGAACGGACATCAACCAACCACCGGTAATTTTCTGCACGACCGAGAATGAATTCGCCAAGATACAAGAGGCCATGATGAGTGGCGCCAATGAGTATGTAATGAAGCCGTTCGACGAAGAAATCATTCGCGGCAAGCTCGAACAGCTTGGACTTCTCTAGTGAATAGCGCCAGTAAAGCCAAACCCCATCGTTTTGAAGCGCTCGCCATCGCGAGCTCAACGGGTGGTCCGCAAGCACTTTCTGCCTTATTCAAATCATTGCGTGGCGGCATCAACCACGTACCCGTTTTTATCACGCAGCATATGCCTGCCAACTTTACCAGCGTGCTGGCAGAGAATATCACGCGCGATGCACACATGGATTGCCATGAGGCTAAAGATGGCGAGATGATTAAAGCGGGCGTCATTTACCTAGCCCCTGGGGATTACCACATGCTGGTCGAGTTTACTGGCAAATGCCCTATGCTGCGCCTCAACCAAGAACCCCCAGTGAATTTTTGTAGGCCCGCTGCCGACCCGATGTTTGCAGCACTTTCATCGCTATACAAAGACCGTCTGCTGGGTGTGGTGCTAACGGGCATGGGCTCAGACGGCTTGGAGGGCGCTAAAAAAATTGTCGCAGCAGGTGGCGCAGTAATCGCACAGGACGAGAAAAGTTCCGTGGTGTGGGGCATGCCCAAAGCCGTATCGGATGCGAAGATCGCCAAAGCTATTCTGCCGCTTGATCAGCTTGGCAATTATATTTTGAGGGCAATCGCATGAGTCTTGCCCTTCGCAAAGATGAGTTTGATGTGATTGCGGATTTCCTCAAGCAGCGCTCGGGCTTGTCGCTGACACAGGATAAAATGTATCTGATAGAAACGCGTCTGCAGCCGATTGTGCGCAGCCATAATCTCAAAGATATTCCCGATCTGGTTGCCAAATTAAAAGCAGGCGCAGTACCACTTGCACTCTCCACCGATATTACTGAGGCAATGACGACGAATGAGTCGATGTTTTACCGCGATACTAAGCCGTTCGAGCACCTCACCAAAGTCATGATACCTGAGCTCAAAGCGAAAGGTCGTACCCACTTACGCATTTGGTCGGCCGCCTGTTCAACAGGGCAGGAGCCATACTCCATGGTGATGTCACTGCGCGAAATGGGCGCAGCGCTGGGCGGCATGACGTTTGAAGTCGTCGCCACGGATATTAACGAAAAAGTGGTGGAGCGTGCGCGCCAAGGCCTGTTCACACAATTCGAAGTAC
>JBMOEL010000021.1:0-18865 GCA_049314715.1 Rickettsiales bacterium | reverse complement strand
ATGTCGAGTGCCTCAATATCCTTTTTCACGTTCTCATTATCCACTTCAACCACAAGCGGAGCCTTGGGTGCTGTGCCTGCCCCCATTGGGCGGTGTTCTAATTCTACACCCTCGCGTTTAATGGACTCGACGAAATCCATAAAGGCTGTGGTGCCTACGACGCTGACCCATTCTGGTACATCGTTGCCCTGATACATTTTGCGCAAGCCACGCCCTAGTGTCTGCTCGGGCAGGATGTTGCTCTGTGCTACATAGGCGCGCAAGCCCACAATGGTGGTGACGTTCTTTACATCCCAACCCTCTTTGAGCATCAACACGGAAACGATGGCCTTACAGGGGCTATCCCATTGATCAATCTCATTGGCTTGTTTGCGCAATACCTGCAATTCCTCTTGTTTTTTGCCAGAGGCGCTTTCTGAAATCTCACCGTTATTCTTGGTATGAATGACGAGAACACTCTTCTCATCGGCAAACTCTGCAAAGTTCCCACGCAGGTATTCTGCCACCTCATCACAATTTTTTGTGTCGTCCGTCATAATAAAAAGGACGGCTTTCTTTCCCAGTTTTTCGTGAACTTCATAGGTTTTGCGCCACTCTTCAACGCCGAGCGCGATATAGTCCGTGTACTTTTCGGTAAAGCGTGAACTTTGTCGCTCAACCAATTTGGCGCGACTAGCGGGATCGGGCAATACAGGGTGCTTTACGACGTTTTGGAATATCGCTTCCACGAGTGGGTAATCAGAAATCGTCTGTACGAAGATGCCGCCATCATTATGCTTGGGGGTGGCGGTCACGTCGATTTGGAGGGATAGGAACTTATCCTTGTGCAACAAGCGGTGGTGGATGTCCTCGATGGACTTAAACCATGCCATGCGCTCATCATGCACATGGTGCGCCTCATCGTTAATGACAACCAATTCGTCAATATCCCGAACAATCGTGCTTAGATCAATTTTAGAATCGTTGGTCTGGCCAGTTGGCTTTTTACCAAGGAAAAAGTCCATTGTGTTATCATCGTCTGCGGAGGGGATGGACTCGTTCCCTGCATAAACCCTATGGATGTTGGTCAGGAAGATGTTGCCCGTTGGGTGGGTGATGTGGACGTCATCCTGAATATGCAGAGTAAGCTGGAAGTCATCACGCCAGTTGCGCCCGTCGTAGCCGTTATCTGGCAGAACAGGATCTTGGAAAAAGATTTTCAGGCCATCGAAATCATTTCGGATGCGATCAAGCACAATGATGTTTGGCGTAATCAGCAGGAAGTTGCGCGCAAGGGCCGAGTCTGGCTCATAGAGTTTGTGGAAGTACGACCATGCCAACACAAGGCTCATCACCTTTGTTTTGCCGCTCCCTGTGGCCATCTTTACCACATAGCGATGCCATGTTTCCTTGAAATGGCTGGCAGAGATTGCGCCCGAGGCGTCAAACTTCATTAAGTCGTATTTATCTTTTACCTTCACCACATCGTGCAGGTAGATGATGGTCTCCAACGCTTCTCTTTGAGAGAAATAGTATTTGAAATTAAAGGTGCTGCCATCGGCCTGTGGCAGAATATGTTCTGTACCGAACCACCAGCGTAGCAATGCAAGGCTAGTTGGGCTGGCATCCTTATAGCCACTATCGCGCCATGTTTTGACCAGCTTGCGTAGCTGGGCAACTAGTGGCGGCATCAGCTTATCGTAATTCGTTTTGCGAAGTTCTTCATCCGCAGGGAACCAGCGAATGTCGGGGTTCAGTATTTCATGGGGCGAGGTAGGGAAATCTGGGTGAAGCGCCATGTCTATACCGTCACATCAATGATTTTCATGGTATCATTACCAAAGATGTCCACGACCTTAACCGCGATCTTGCGGCGACCTTTGGGGCATTCTTTGGGCGCGCTTTTTAGTTCCAGTTCACGGTTCTTCTTGGTGCGGAAGGATTGCCATTCGTTCTCGAACACATAGTCACCCGTCCACATATCTTCGTACTCGGGCAACTCCAACTGGTCAGGCTCCATCCCCTCCAAGTTTCCTTGGCCACGCTTACGAGGCACGCGGATGATTTCTTTTTGGCTCTCATAATCGAAATCGACTGACCAGTAATCAATCCAGTCCGTCCAGTGTTGGGTCAGCACCTGTTGCGTGACGACACCTTCTTTATCCTTACTGATTTTGACGATCTTGCCCGTATCCAGCACAATTTTGTGCTTACCCTTATCCAAACTGGCTTCCACGGCGGCGATGGAGTCCTGCGAATAGAATACCGAGAAGCCCGTCAGTTCCACTGAAACGCTACCGCCTTTGATGAGCGGTTTCACCTCGATGAAGGAAACGTCATGGAAGACGACCTGATTCTTTTCCACGGCGCGCTTATCAAACACATCACGGGGGATGTATTTCATGGCGAGGTCGATACCTTTGGCTTTTGCCTCCTCCTGCACATGGGGGAACAGCCCCATCTCGAACTCGAATGCCAGAATATCCACTTTGGTGACTTTCTTCTGGCGGCACTCATTCACCACTTCTTCTACGAATAGGCGGGTGACGGGTAGATTGATGGGGCCAATGGCGACTAAACGCCCAGCCTTCATCCCTTGGAAGGTATTGAAACCAGAGGTTGCCTCACTGCGATAGGCATGCAGAATCAGTTTTGTAAATTCGCGCTCACGCGCCTCGATCTGCTGGCGCTGCTCTTCATCGCGCAAGGAGGGGTTCACACCAATATAATGCTGGCGCTCATACTTGCCGAGGTTAAGAATCTCAAACGCACGCCAGTGTTTACCTTCTTTTTTGAGGTCGCGTTGAACACCAATCATACGTTTGCGGGTGGTGTGGATCGAAAATTTCCCCAAATCTGTACCAATCCATTTCCTGCCGAACTTCTCGGCTACCGCAAGTGTAGTGCCAGAACCGCAGAAGAAATCTGCCACGATGTCGCCCTCACTAGATGAGCCTTTGATGATTCTTTCTAGGAGTTCCTCGGGTTTCTGAGTTGGGTATCCAATTCTCTCTTTGGACATTGGCGGTATGGCGGCAATATCCCACCAATCCTCTGGTATTTTTCCAAGTTCATTAGGGAGGTATACCTTCCCTCCTATTTTAACGCCCTTGCCTGATGTTTGATACCCGCCAGTGCCTTCGTATGGCACCCTAACTGGATCTGCATTAAAGATATGTTCTGATGATTTAGAAAACCACAGTAGCGTGTCATGCTTTTGCCCATAGGAGTTTATAGCCCTGCCACCTTGTCGATAGCACCAGACAATTTCGTTAATAATATTAGAATTTCCAAATACCTCATTCAGAATAAGCCTAATAAATGCATTTACTCTATAGTCACAGTGAACGAATATACTTCCGTCATCGGCTAGAAGGTCGCGCATTAAAACCAACCTCTCGTATATCATGGCAATAAAGCTATCGGTTCCTTTCCCCCATGTGTCGCGGTAGGCTAGTTCTTCCAGCACTGTGGGTTCTTTCGTGAAAGTGTCATCGCCAATTTCAATATCCATTGAGAAATCTGCGCCAACATCAAACGGTGGGTCGATATAGATCAGCTTGATACCGCCCTGTTTTTCGATTTCTTCTCGCAGCGGGCCGTTTTTGAGTGAGGAGAGGATCAGCTTGTTATCACCCCAAATCAGCTTGTTGTTCCAGCCAGTGAGCTGCCGCCCTGTCTGGTGGTCGAACAACCCAGCTTGTAGCTTCATTTCACTTTCAGCACGGGGTTCATCCACCTGCTCGATGGTTTGGAAGGGTAGCACGACATTGCAGACTTCGTTCGTTTTGCCGTTCCATACCAACTCGACCTCGCGCTTATCATCGAAAAGTTGAAAACGGTAATGTTCAGGCAGCGGTTTTCCCTGTTCCAGTAATTTTACGATGTCGCGGATTTCGTTGTCATTCAAGCGCATAGCATTTCCCCTGCGTATCCTTGTTACAAGGCAAGGCCGTTATATTCAACGAAAACCTAGTTCATATCCTGTAATGTTAAACGACAGCTTCATAGCTTGATTTTTCTCTACATATCGCGTCTAACGCACATTCTTGACATGGCGGGTGTAGCTCAACTGGTTAGAGCGTCGGTTTGTGGTACCGAAGGCTGCGGGTTCGACCCCCGTCACTCGCCCCAATTTACAGTAGTTATCACACCATCAAGTGACCAATAGGGCTACGTGGGTTCTACATCTTCAATGTTCACCTCCGTGAACTTTCCAACATCGCCGCAACCTTCCGCGCAATACTTTCCGCCATTGAGTCATCCGACACGGTGGCGGGTGGTTTTTTACCAAGGCCGCCGATAATTTCTGCCTGTCGTTCACTGCTAATATGGCCGTAGCTATTCATCGTAGTCAGTAGGCTGTCATGTCCCATATTTTGGCTCCAAGCCTTCAATTCTTCACCAGTTAGCTGCAACTTGTAGGCAAGTTGGGTGAGCGTGTCACGGATAGTATGGGGTTTGACATAAGGCAGCCCAACTCGCTCAAACGCCGTGCGGAAGATTTTGCGTACAGCAGTGGCATTCGCCCAATGTTCACGCCCAAGTCCCTCGGGAACAAAGTTGCGATGCTCGTCATGGCCATTGACTGTTTGGGGGAATAGCGGGTCATCGGCTAGAAAATCTTTTTTATTAACTAGATAATCCACCCAATCAGTGATGATTGCATCAACATCTTCGCCCACAGGGTAAAAAGTGGTTTCGATGGTCTTTTTGAACTTGGTGTTTACTTCACGAGCATCCTGAAAAACATGTCGCCGCGCAATGTTGATATGTTTCAATTTCAAGCTGATAACCGCCGCATCGCGCATACAGGTCAGCAGCATTAGCGCCATAATTGCTTGGTCGCGCCGTTCGATTTCCGTCTCCGTGGGCATGGCAAACAGAGCAGTGCGGTACTCTTCCAGAGTCGCATATTGTTTCGGCCCGCTAGTGTGTGCCTGCCGTTCCTCGCCCGTCGTCAGGTTCAAGTAAGCAACGTCGGCTGGTTTGATGCGGCAACGATATTCCTGCCGCCCATGTAGCCACGCTAGAAACTCCTTAATCGCCTGCAACGTATGGTGAACGGTCGAGATGCTAATGGGCTTGCCAGTGCGCTGGGATTTTGATTCCAGCAGAGCGTGCTTAAATCCAATAGCCTGCTCCTTGTTGAATGTAGCAAAATCCTTAAATTTGGTGTAGGCTTCCAACCTATCAATGGCGTGGCGCGCTTGCTCTACGGTGGCATCGGAACGCTGTTTGGCCTCTTTCAGCCAGATTAAATAATCACGCTTTACGCGGTCATTACGGTGGTTGTTTTTAGGCTGGTTCATTTTTTATCCTCCAAGTCATCATTCACACTGGTTTCATCACGCTCTATTATGTGTCGCCCCACCAGTTGCTGAACGTGGAAGCATTTTTCTATTTCAGGCAACTTCTTGACGCTCTGCACCTTGCTGATATTGGTGTTGCAGTCGGTACAAATTGCCTTCACACGCAGCTTCGTATGGCTTTCAATCGTTACATCCGCCATGCCCAAATACGCTTCGCGGGGTTCGCGGCACTTGAAGCAGAAAAACTCGTGAGTCGAGCATTTCTTGCGCTTACGTTGTTGGCGGTCATTCAGGAAACGAATTAGTTCATCACCCCTGATTAGGTAGGGGCGTCCATCACTATTGGCGCGCAACCCTTCTTTAAGCCAACGGAGCGGCGCGTTCTTACCCACGTTGAACAGGTTAGCAATTTCCTGCACCGTGTACGGCCATGTCGCCTTAATGAGGCGTGTGTTATAGGTGCGGCGCTTGGTTGGCATAACTACTCAGCCAACTCACCACCAATGGTTCGGGAAGCCACAAAAGCCTGCAAATCAGACAGGCGGTATTTCACCAGCCGCCCCACCTTCACATACGGCAATGGGTAGCGTTTTGTGCAAGCCCATACCTCCAATGTGCCTTTCGACACTCCTAGATAGGTTGCGGCATCGGCACGATTAAGCAGGGTATTTTTAGCGTCAGTCATGTTGTTCTCCATCAGGGTTTGTTAAAAGTCCTGATGAAGCCATAACCTTGATTAACCGCAGAAGTCAGCCCTCCAACCCCCGCAGGGGTGGGGTTCAAGGGTTAGAAGGTATTGCCTCCCAACCTTGCTTTTGGGCATCGTATGATAGTGTCGAGAACCTTAGCTCGGCTTTCGCTAAAATCAGATATTCCTCGCCTAGCAGCCTCTTGTACCAACCATGCTACGACATCTTTTTTCATTGGGGCAATACTTGGGTTGGGGTTGGCAAGGTCGTAGTCGCCCCAGAATTTGGTAATGGCATCATACATCAGCGCCATGTCGGGGGTGCAATATTCAGGTTTAACTGTTGAAACAGGCGAACCATGCAACATAGGGAGAATTACTGGCAAATTTGTTGCCCATTTTATCAGAATCTCTGGTTTGACTTTTAACTGCAAAAAATCTTCGTTTTCTCCAATAAGAGTCAAATCGCCTGCAAGTTTTGCATCGGCGGCGTATGCTGCCATTTCCTCGAATAAACGATTGCTTCCTGTAAATTCTGACTCTTCGCCTTTGGCGCGACTGCGGCGGCCAATTAGGTAGAGAATACCCGCGCCTAATTCCCAAAGAGGAACCTTACGTTCCTGCTCGAAATCTTGGCGAGTAATGCTAGGAAATGCGTATTCTTCTCTCTCAGCGGCTTCCCTTTTATAGCGAGCCATAGAAATGATAGTTTTGGATGCCGCAAACACTTCTTCACTTATGGGATAGCCATTTTCGTCTGCCCATTTTAGAAATGTAAATGAGTCAATATCACGCTCTTCATGGTGATAGGCTGGTTTTTCGCCCCATTTATCAGCACGCGGAGAATAATAACTTAACTCACCCAGACGTATGTCTTCAAGAACGGCATCCATACAAGCCTTTGCCTTTTCATCGCTTGCAACGAAATCTTCTGCATCCTGATAAATCTCGCCGACAGAACTATACTCTGGCTGTGATTCCTCTGTATCAACATTAGCCTGCAAATTTAATAGGACTCCAAGAGTGGCGCCTCTCCAAGTCAAACCTTCTCTGTCCCAAAATTTTTGCGTAAATAGCATAGCCACTAGCCATACCAGCGGCTCATATTCACCAATTTGTAGTGAGGGTGCAACTTTTGTGGTCGCAGCCATGCAATCCCCGCGTGCTTGATAATACTTAATGTAATTTAGGCGGTGTTGGCGGCAGTGCAACGCCCTAACGGTCTTTGCCCCCAGCTTTCTTTGGTGCAGGAAGTGCAAACATAGCATCCGTTGCGCGCATCATTGACTCTCGCACGGGGTCAAGGTTCAGCCGCGAATAGATAGCGGTGGCCTGCTGAGACTTATGTCCGAGTGATTTGCCGATGATGGCGAGGGACGCGCCTGTCATAGCCTGATAGCTGCCCAAAGTGCGCCGAATATCATGGATACGGAGGTCGGTGATTTTGGCTTCTGCGAGCAGGCGCTGCCATGCTTTCTTTGGGTCGGCATAGTGATTTTTTCCATTCTCACTTGGGAATACCCATTTGCCATTAGTAGTCTCTCGGCGGCGTTCGAGGATGTTCATGGCCAAAGGCATCAGCGGCACGGTGACTGGGTCACCATTCTTGGTTTCGCTGATACGCCACTCGGCACGTTCCCAGTTAATCTCACACCACTGCATAGCCAGAACATTGGATTTACGCGCACCTGTAAGCAAAGACATCAGGATGTAATCCCTTGCTGTCTCATTCTTTTCTTTGCCAAGTGCAGCATGGAAACGCACTAGTTCATCGGGTTGCATGAAGCGGTCGCGTGACCGTTCACGGAATTTCTTGATGCCCGTAGTGGGGTTGGTTCCATCCCATCCCCACTCAATCGCTTTATTATACATGGCGCGGATGCGCTCTAACACGCGGTTAGCTTGATACTGCCCATTCTCTTGGCCTATTTTATCATGCAGCTTTCCGACTTCCTGTTTGCTGATGGAAGAAATTTTACGCCCGAACCAATGTGAGAGGAACTTGTTCACCTCGCGATCGTCAAACTTCCACGATTTTTTATGCGGCTTGCTATACCGCTCCATGTACTCACGAAACAGCTCCGCAAAGGTAGTTTCTTCACGCAGTTTGGTTTTTTCCAAGTTAGGGTTAGCGCCGCCAGCTATGGCTGCTTTGGTTTTTAATGCAGCGACTCTGGCTTTCTCTACGGTTATTTCAGGGAAGGCTCCCAGTTTTACCCGCTCATCGCGTCCACTGATGCGCTTACGGACGAAGAAAGTTATCGCACCCGCAGCGGTAATATAGAGGCTCAATCCCTTTTCCTTGGTATCGCGATATGTCTGCATCCCTTTTTTGGGAAGGGGCAGTGCCTGAATAGTGGATTTGGTAAAATTGAAATCCTTGGTCATGCCAGTCTCATACGTTTTAGGGTATATTTTAGGGTACAACGCTAATTCCTATTGCCGCACCATTGCCGCAAAATAGAGCCTATTGCCGCAAATCCCAGATAGCAAGATTAAACACAGAATCTTCTAAAAATGGCTTTTAATCTAGCTTAGATAGGTTTCGTTAAAATAGGGAGTGTGCATAACCATGTGGCTCATAACCTAAAGGTCGTCAGTTCAAATCTGGCCCCCGCAACCACCACCATATCCACTTTCCTAAGATTCGAAGATTTCAAAAATGGCTTGGTGCTACCCCGTTGCTACTTTTGAGCATAGCTTCAGCGACGATTGCTGACACAAGATTAGTTTCTAGCTACGTGTATAGCCAAAGCGATCAGATTGCGCGTCTTGTATTTTACGGCGACCGGTTTGAGGCACGGCTGGCAAAAGGCAGGAACAAAGTTCGCCATTACTTGCGCCCGGGCATAAAACCACCTAAAACCTCCCCATAACATGAGCAAACGCCTACTTCTCAGCCTCGAAGACATTTACATGACCATGGGCAGCAGGCTGCTGTTCCAGGGTGTAAACCTGCATATTGCAGAAGGCGACAAAGTCTGCCTCATCGGCCGTAACGGTGCAGGCAAGACTACCTTAATGCGCCTGATTATGCAGGAGATGGAAACCGATTCCGGCAAACGTTTCGTCTTTCCGGGCATCACCATCGGCTATCTCGCGCAGACGGTAAACTTCAAACCGCAGCAAACCGTCCGCGATTTTGTGCGGGAAGGCCTGCATCGGGAGACCGATACCGCCGAAGAACTTTCCTACCGTGCCGATAAGGTGCTGCAGCCACTTTCGCTCGATCCCGAAGCTATTATGAGCCATCTCTCCGGCGGCCAGCTGCGCCGCGCAGCCCTTGCCCAGGCATTGGTAGACGAGCCGGATATCCTATTGCTCGATGAACCGACAAACCATCTCGACCTCGAAGCAATCCAGTGGCTGGAGCAATTCCTTGCCCGCAGCAAAAGCGCCGTTATCTGCGTCAGCCACGATCGCACCTTCCTCAGCAACTTCACCAGCAAAGTATTCTGGATCGAACAGGGCCGCGTGCGTATCGCTCCGTCCGGCTACGCCGAATTCGACGAATGGGCCGCAGGCATTCTGGAACAGGAAGCGCGCACCCTGCACAACATGGGTAGAAAGCTCGAGAACGAGTTGGATTGGACACAAGGCGGTGTCACCGCGCGCCGCAAACGCAATCAGCGCCGCATGAATGAGCTCCATCGTCTGCGCGAAAAACTGCGTGTCGACAAGGCAGCGTTCGTCGCCAAAACCAAAACCATCGATATCGATCCCCTCAAGGAAACGCCCTCTTCAAAAATCGTTGCCGAGTTCAAGCATGTGACCAAGCGTTTCGAGCGCGACGGTAAAAAGATTCCCATCCTCAACGATTTTTCGCTTCGTATCCTCAAAGGCGACCGCATCGGCATTCTTGGCCGTAACGGTTCGGGCAAATCCACCTTCCTCAAATTACTGATGGGCGAGCTAGAGTCGGATAGCGGGTTTATCCATCGCAGCAAAAAAATTGAACTCGCCTATTTTGACCAGCACCGCATCGCCCTCGATCCCCAAAAAACATTGTGGCATACGCTCGCGCCCAATGGCGATTATGTCTATATCGGCGGCGATCTAAAAAAACCACGCCATGTGGCCGGGTATCTAAAGAGTTTCATGTTCGACCCCAAACGCGCCCGCGACGATGTTGGCACGTTGTCGGGCGGCATGCAGAATCGGCTTATGCTGGCGCGCGTATTGATCAATCCGGGCAATCTCATGATCTTGGATGAACCGACCAACGATCTGGATATGGATACGCTCGATATGCTGCAGGATATTCTGGCCGCCTATACCGGCACCCTGATCATCGTCAGCCATGACCGCGATTTCCTTGACCGCACGGTAACGGAAGTAATGGCCTTCGAAGGCGATGGGATGATCGAAAACCATATCGGCGGCTATAGCGACTATCTGGCAGCAAAAACGGGAAAGCGTTCGGGAAAATCGCTGAGTAAGTCGGCAAGCAGCGAAAACGTAGAAGCGCCCTCCCAGCCTTTGCCACCCGTAGCACCACGCAAGCCTCAGAACCCAAAACTTACCTTCAAAGAACAACACGCGTTAAAAACATTGCCCGACCGCATTACCTTCTTGGAGACGGAGATCAAGACCCTGTCAGCGGTACTGGAAGATCCGGGCCTCTATTCGAGAGAACCGGAAAAGTTCGACAAGGCATTGCGTCTGCTGACCCAAAACCAAAAGGAAGTTGAACAGGCAATGGCGCAGTGGGAAAGGCTTGAAGAGAAAGCCGCTTTAGTAGGACAATAGCGCCTAAAAATGGTAAGCTCTTCACACTTGTTTTTAATCAAGCAGCACTAAAACTCATTGTCGAGGTCCGTATGAGTGAAATCATCAATTTAAATAAAAAGCGTAAGGCCAAAATACGCATCGAAGAAGAAACCCGCGCCAAAGAGAACCGTCTGAAATACGGGCGCACCAAACACGAAAGAAATGTAGAGAAATTGAAGGCGGAGAAACTAGACCGGCATTTGCAGGCACACAAACGCGACACTAGGGAAGATGAGGGATCTTGACCTGGACAGTCTATATTCTTCAGTGCGCGGATAAGACACTTTATACGGGTATCACCAATAATCTAGAAGCGCGCCTGACCAAGCACGCCGAGGGCAAGGGTGCAAAATACACCCGGGGCCGAGCCCCTTATGAGGTAATCTTCTGCGAGCTACATACTACGAAAAGCGAGGCTTTGAAACGCGAACTGGAAATCAAGAAGCTAAGCAAAGTGCAGAAACTAAATTTGTGCGTCAGATTATGAATCTGGTCACTTCAAGGGCCTTTAGAGTTTGGAACTATTGTCCGAATAGTGTCCCACATTTCAAGTATGTGGCTGACATTGCTGCCGTTAATTCGGAGTACCATTCTGCGCTATCTCCTAAACACGGATGACAGCACATGTTGACGTATTCTGAAGGCCTCACTTTATGTTCCGCAGTAGGTTTTGTATGGCGGTAAATTGGCTGGAGGTGTCGATTGGTACCGAGTATCACGGTCATGGCCTGCGTAAGGATCACGGAGTGCGGCCAGTAGGTCATGCAGTGGTAACAAATCTTCTCGTTCGACCGCAGCTTCGAGCGCTTCTTCTACGCGATGGTTGCGCGGAATCAGGGCTGGATTGTGCCTTAGCATGAGCTGTAAGACTTCTTCTTTGGTCGATTCCTGCCGCAGTAAGCGCGCCTGCCAACGCGAATGCCAGGCGGCGAATGCAGGATATGTCACCTGAGACACACTATCAGTGCTGAGCGCCCGGAACGTATTAGTATAATCGACACGCTGCTCATGCATTAATGTTAGTAGTGAGTTGATCAGGCCTTCGTCATCGGATTCCTCAGTAGATAGCCCAACTTTTTTACGCATATCGAGTAAATAGCTGCGGTTAAACATCGCCGAGAATTGATCGATCGCTTCGCTAGCAATATCGATCGCCTTTTCCTGATCAGAATGCAGCAGTGGTAGAATCGCTTCAGCAAAGCGGGCGATATTCCATTGCGCAATCAGTGGCTGATTTGCATAGGCGTATCGACCATGGCGGTCAATTGAGCTGAACACGGTCATCGGATCGTAAGTATCCATAAACGCGCACGGACCATAGTCGATTGTTTCGCCCGAAATTGCCATATTATCTGTATTCATCACGCCATGGATAAAACCGACGGCTTGCCATTGAGCGAGCAATGCCGCCTGACGCTCCATGAAAGATTGCAAAAACGCCTGGTAAACATTGCCATGCTGACCGAGCTCGCCATAATGCCGAGCTATACTGTAATCGGCCAGCTCTCTGAGCAGAGGGATGTTCTGTTGTGAAGCGACATACTCGAAGGTGCCTACGCGGATGTGACTTGCTGCAACGCGCGTGAGCACGGCACCTGGTAGCAGTGTCTCACGGACCACAGGCTCACCTGTTGCAATGACAGCAAGGCTACGGGTCGTGGGAATTCCCAGCGCATGCATTGCTTCACTGATGATATATTCTCTCAACATGGGCCCCACAGCGGCACGTCCATCGCCCCGGCGTGAAAAGACGGTTTTCCCTGAACCTTTGAGCTGAATGTCGAAACGTCGTCCGTCGGGAGCAATATGTTCGCCTAAGAGGACGGCACGTCCATCGCCGAGCATAGTAAATCCACCGAACTGATGCCCTGCATAGGCCTGCGCGATAGGATTGGCACCTTGTGGGGTGCTGTTTCCAGCAAATACATTTACGCCGGCCTCATCGGAAAGTTTTGAAGGATCCAGCCCAAGGGTATCTGCCAATAACTCATTGAGTATAAGCAGTCGTGGCGCGCGCACAGGTTCCGGTAGTTGCGAAACGAACAGTTCGTTTGATAACCTTGAATAGCTATTATCAAAGTGCCAGCCTATCTGATTTCTAAGAGTCATGACAGAAACTGTACAGGTCCGTAAGGTTCACGTCCAATTGTCCGATATAACGCAGGTACGCCCTACTGAGCGGTCAGAGTGCTACTCTCTTGAATTCCCTACATCCCCACGCCCATTAGCCAAAACCATTCATAGCCCAGTCGTTTGTTTTTGGATGCGGCTATGAAGTCAGTGTGCTCGTTGCGAATGGTGCAGGACCAAGTCTAATTAGCGCCTATGCCTTTTTGAGTGCCAAGGCCTCTAGCGTTCTGCTGGTGGCTGCTTTGGGTAATAAATCAGCGATGTATCATAACCCATTGCTTTCACGTTGGCAGTGAGCATACCCATCTGTTTATCAGCGAGCACGGGTTTACGCGATAATATCCAAAGATAACGGCCTGATGGTTCGCCGACGATGGACCAGCTGTAATCATTCGCCCTATCTAGCACCCAGTAATCGCCAACATAAAACGGACCGAAGAACGAGACTTTTAACTTGGCGTTATTTGAGCCTTCAACGATCTTGGCCTTGCCATCGGCGGTGCTGATCTCGCCATCCACCGCATCCTTGCGGCAGGTGTTGAGGATGCCAATAAGCCCATCTTCACGCGCAGTGTAATCCGCCGTGACACCCTCGCAGCCTTTTTCAAAGCCATTTTCATAACGAGCGATTTCATACCACCGCCCGACATACTGCGACAGATCCACCGCCTTTGCAGGCTGCGGAACATTGGCGTTGCCCACTGGACCGCCGTAGCAGCCGCTAAGTAACGAGCATATAAACAGTGCATTCAGGACTTTCATATTTTTTCCTTCGAGAAAATTCATGGTTGGATGGTTACTATAAACGCCATATAAGCGCACAGAAAATACTAGTCACTCTGCGGCGATAATTATTAGATTGCAGTATCGTAAGTGGGCGCCTGCGTAAGCGGCGTGTAAAGTTCAGTGGCCGTGCTGGACACGACATCCATCCGATAGCCAATGCCCGGTTCGGTTTTGATCATCATCGGATGTCCTGTCCCGAATTCGATCTTCTCGCGTATCTGGCCAATATAAACGCGCAGGTAGGTCGTATCATCGCTATGTGCGGCTCCCCAGACTGCCCGCAGAATTTCTTTATGGGTGAGCATTTTTCCGCGATTGACCATAAAGTAGCGCAACAGGTCATATTCCTTAGGCGTGAACGCCACCAGTGTGCCATTCAAAAATACTTCGTGCCGCACTAAATCCATCCGTAATACGCCATTGCGTAGTTCTGGCTCACCTGCCTCACGCACTGCGCCTGTTCGCAAGGCTGCGTTAATGCGGGCAAGCAGCACATCGACGTTAAATGGCTTCGTGACATAATCATTGGCACCTGCATTGAGTGCTTCGGTGACTTCCTGATCTGATGAGTGTGCAGAAAGCATGATGACGGGTGCTTGCGTCCACTCTCTGAGTGCTTTCACCACATCCTTGCCGTTCATGTCCGGCAGCTCCAGATCGAGCAAAATGAGATCGGGCTTCACCGATGCGCACATGCGTATTGCTTGCTTGCCGCAGGTGCTAGCCACAATCTTGAAGTTTTCCGCTTCCAGAAGGATAGCCAGCATTTTCTGGATGTTTGGTTCATCATCCACTACCAGAATGGTGTTTTTCTTCTCGTGCATAGATTCCCATTTTTTGCGTTTGTTAGGCTGCTTTTACGGTCGCATTACCACTACGCAAGGCGACACGGGCG
Organism: Rickettsiales bacterium; assembly: GCA_049314715.1. GTDB lineage: Bacteria > Pseudomonadota > Alphaproteobacteria > Rickettsiales > UBA3002 > JAFLDD01. Next base: position 4,305 of record JBMOEL010000021.1, on the reverse strand, counting down.
GCGGGAGCCATTTCATCGTTGGTATGAACAACGATGACAGCCTTGCCGTGCCTGATTTCTTCCTCGTAGCGCTTTGCTTCATCAACGGCGAAACCAGCGCTGATTAACGCACCGCTTATTCCACCTGCTATGGCTCCAGCACCTGCGCCTGAAAGAGCGGCAACAAGTGGCCCTACAACAAGCAAGCCTGAACCAGGAACGACGATAACTCCGACGAGGGTAAGACCTGCAATCAAAGCACCTAAAGCTCCGCCGATTAATGCTCCAGTGGCTCCACCTTCTGTCGCACGGCTACTTTCATCATCCGTGGGCGAAGAAAAAATAGCGTGGCGAGCATGGTCGGAGACAATAAGGCTTAGGTCTTCTTTATTAAAACCCGTATCCAGCAGTTTTGAAACTGCGGCATTGGCTTCATTCGTGCTGTCAAAAACTCCTGCAACATTGGTCATATAAATATTCCTTTGGCTTGGGTTTGTCGGTGCACCATAGTCCGCCCAGGCAGGAAAGATTTGTCCAAGGGCAAATTGCCGCAGGATTTTGAAGTGTAAATTTACGCTGTCCTTACCAATTGGCAGATAGGCCGCATCGTTTCATGATGATGAAGCGCAGAGTGTGCACCTTGCCGCTGCTCGCATTTTGCAACAGCGCAACATTCACTTAGGAGATTACCATGGCCAACACACCACAAAATCCACCGCGTCCCGCTCAGAATGCACCCACTGCGAACCAGCCTAACACTGGCAACAAAGTGGGCGATAACACCCGTAAGGATGATGCTACTGCGCAGAAACAGCAGGGCATGAAAACGGATGCCAATGCTGGCAAACCTGCCAAAAAAGCATCGTAGTCATGATGGCGGGGAATCGGGCTTCGGCCCAGTTCCCCGCCGTTAAAGGAATCCAAGCCATGCAACCTGCAAATAAAATCAAAGACGCGATAGAATACGAGCATGTCTTCCAGCAATATCTGGAGATCTGCAACCGCGCTATTGAGGAAAACAAAGGCAAATTTCCTTATACAGAAATTTGGGGTGCGCGCTTGAAAGACTTGAAAGAGGAAGTTAAGGTCCATGCTGTAGTGTTCGATGATCGGCCAAAACTAGCCTATATGCTGCGCCTAACGCCCGATATGAAAATTGAAATTGCCGAAAAGAAAGAGTTGCCACCGGAAGATGCGTGGCCGTTTACCTATCAATATATTAAACGTGTGGTCGATAACCCGAAGGAATATATTGCAAACCCTGCGCGGCTTGAGTGGGGCTGGCTGCAAACCGTGTTTGGGCCAGTGAAGAAAAATTGAGGCTGGTTGCGCTTATTCCTTCCGCAAATGATGCGGCAGGTAGCAGCCATCAACAAATTTTAAGAGTCCCTTTATCGAATCGATAGTGACACGGCTGCCACTGATACGCGTACCCGTTTCATCACGCAGCATATTGAGTGCACGAGAAAAGGTTGGCCCCTTCATGCCCAGCGTATTGGCAATCAGCGTTTTGTCGTAAGGTAACTCGATTTCCACCCCGTCTTTTTGCTCAAACACAGGGCATAGCCCCAGAATAAAGCAGCCAACGCGCTGCGGCGCGCTGTAGAGCAAAAACTGCTCTACCTGCATTTCATGTCGCCGCTGGTATTGAATCATTGAGGTCAGCATATTAAGCGCAAGTTTGTTGCTAACACTCATTTGCTCTTTAAGTAGAGCGATGGGAATACTTAGAATCTGAGCGTCTTCTACAATCTGCGCGGTGCTTGCAAAATTCCCTTGCTCAAATATCGCACTTTCACCTGTGATATTGTTTTTAGTCAGCATGGCGATGACGATTTCTTCTCCGTCCTCGGTTACATGCAAAAGCTTTAGCCAGCCGCTGCACATCACATAAAAAAACTTGGCTTCTTCGCCCTCCATGTAGAGATACTGGCCTTTTGTATAGGACTTGATATGTGCGGCATCTGCAAAAATCTGCACTTCTTTATCTGGCAAATTGGCAAATAACGACAATTCTTTCAGAAAATGACACGAGGTACATTTTTTTGTCGCGCATACAAACTTTTCATTGACTGCCGTCATACGTGCGCACCTTTGGTAAATTGTCGAAAAACTTAGAGCAATCTATCGGCTAGCTTTTTGCCCTCGATCAAAAAGGGGGCTTTCTTATGTGGTTTTGCCCCGGGGCAAAAACTGCATGGTTGGTTCGTATACTAATCGCCATCCACGGGACTTCTTGCATGGACGTAGTACAAAAAAGGAAGTTACGCAAGCAACCATAGGAGCGAAGTATGCATTTAGCGACTCAAATCAATGAATTACCAGCAATTCTGCCGCCGCAGGTGCGGCACTCAAAATTTAACGACGCGGATTATCTGGCCTGCATGTGTCACGAAATCGGCACGCCGCTCACCGCTATCGTCGGATTGTCGCACATTCTCGCCAATGTGGAGTGCAGCGCCGAAAAGAAAAAAGAATGCGCAGTAATGCTCAATGAAAGCTCAACCATGCTGATAGGATTGATGAAAAATATGCTGGATTCGTCCAAGCTGGAAGCGGGCATGATCGAGATAGAAAGTATCGAATTTGATTTGGCGAAGGTGGTGCGGGAAGTGGCGCATATCATCACACCCAAGGCAGAGGCCAAGGGGCTTAATCTTTATGTCCATATCGGACAGGTGCCAGCAACCATGACTGGCGACCCACTGCGCATTCAGCAGATCGTGATTAACCTCTTAAGCAATGCCGTGAAATTCACCAGCGCAGGTGATATTCGCCTAGATGTGCAGGCATTGCCTGATACCAATGGCGGCTATCGGGTTCGCATCGCCGTGACCGACACCGGCATCGGCATGGATCCCCAGCAGTTGGCTCGCATTTTTGATAAGTACGCGCAGGCCGACTCCACTACCGCCCGCAAATACGGAGGAACTGGTCTTGGCCTCACCATCAGCCGTGAACTGGCACAGATGATGGGTGGCGATATTCTGGTGGAAAGCACCGAGGGCAAAGGCTCCTGCTTCACCGCGCTGTTGCGCCTGCCGGAAGTTGCAAAGCTGTCCGATGTAGCAATGTCACTTGAAGCAGTAGCAGCCTGAGTCATAAAGGTGTGATTATGCAAGCCGCGAAGCAATATATGAACCATGCTACCGACCGCGCAGAACGCGCATTGAATCATCATGACTAACACAATAAGTAAACCCCACGGTGAAGCGCATCTCATGAATCGCATTGGCTGGTTGCGCGCATCGGTATTAGGGGCCAATGACGGCATTTTATCGACCGCTAGCATTGTCAGCGGCATGGCGGCAGGGGGCGCATCTCACGCAGCCATTATGCTGGCGGGTTTGGCTGGACTGGTTGCCGGTGCAACGGCGATGGCTGCAGGTGAATATGTTTCTGTCAGTTCGCAGACCGACACAGAAAATGCGGATTTGGCGCGCGAGAAGTGGGAGTTGGAGAATAATTCCCCGTTCGAGCTGGAGGAGCTGGCGCAAATTTATGTGAAACGTGGTGTCGCCCTGCCCATCGCCCGCGAAGTGGCCATGCAGTTAATGGCTCATGATGCCTTAGGCGCACATGCCCACGACGAATTAGGAATCTCTAAAATCACCACGGCCAGACCGATACAAGCCGCATTGGCCTCAGCCGCCAGTTTTATTGTGGGCGCGTGCTTGCCCCTGATCGTTGCCATCCTTGCACCCTTCACCATGATCATCACAGCAGTGATTGCCAGTACGCTTATTTCATTGGCGGCACTGGGTGTGGTAGGAGCAAAGGCTGGTGGTGCACATGCACTGAAACCCACGATACGAGTGCTGTTCTGGGGCGCGCTTTCGTTGGGATTAACTACCTTGGTCGGCATTTTATTTGGGATTAAGTCCTAGCTGATGTGAGTTGGGTATAGGGCTTAACGATAAGCTCACCATGTTGGCCTCTAGACGGAAGCAGGACGATGAGGGCGGGCGGCTCTAGGGCTTGGTCAGACTTAAAGTTTGAGCTAAATCGCGCCGCTACATCCTTGGAATTCTGGATACTTCTGTTTATCAGCAGACTTCACAATTCTAAGGAGGACCTATGAACCATTCTTCTGTCATCACTCTTAAGATTATTGACGATAACAATCGGTTTGAAAGCTTGATTGACCAGAATTCACTCAGTAATTCCCAAAGGGAACTGATCGCGCTTGTTACAAGATCTTAAGGTCCTATTGTTTTGGATATTTTGACTGCTTATGAAGCGGGGGAATTCCTCACTTAAATGGACATCTTGGGATGCCCTCGGAGGGCTATTTGGTGGAGGGGGAAGGATTTGAACCTTCGAACT
>JBMOEL010000020.1:0-19648 GCA_049314715.1 Rickettsiales bacterium | reverse complement strand
TTAAGCAAAACGATTAGTATCGGCTATGCGACGATGGAACCAAATGACACACCCGAAACACTCCTCAAGCGTGCCGACCTTGCGCTTTACGAAGCGAAACATGGTGGCCGTAATAAAGTCTGCCCATTACCACGCGACAGTTATGCGCTGCCACCAAGTCGCGTTGCCGCGCGTGAACAAATCGCCAATGATATGCCCGCCATGCAATCACCGAATTTGAAAATCGCCATTGCACCGGCAACAGCACAAGAAAAAGAAGACTTAGGCATTAGCGCCTTGCCCTACGCACAGAAATCAGAGTTCTAATTTCGCCAGAACGGGCGCATGGTCGGATGGTTTTTCCTGTTTACGCGGTTCTTCGTCAATCCAACAATCTTTCAAGGCATCAACCGCATAAGGCGAAAGCAATAAATGGTCGATGCGCATGCCATTGCCGCGCTCATACCCACCGCCACGATAGTCCCACCAGCTGAATTGTTTGGTATCGGGGTGTTTCAACCGAAACGCGTCATAAAGACCCAAATTTATCAGTGCACGTAGCTGCTCGCGCTCAAGGGGGTGATAACACACCGAGCCGTCTTGCGATTTCGGGTCGAGTACATCAATCGGGAAGGGCGCGACGTTGAAATCACCTCCCAACACAGCCACTTCATGGTGCCGCAAGGTCTGTTCCCAATGCGCACGCAGCCGCTCGTAGAATTTCAGCTTATAAGCAAACTTTTCTGAGCCTACTTCCTGACCATTGGGCACATAGGCCGAGGCAACACGTATCGCTTTACCCTTAAGGCTCACCACCGCTTCAATATAGCGGGCTTGCTCGTCCGTATCATCGCCACCTAAACGGGTGATGACATCATCAATCGGGAATTTCGAAAGAATTGCCACGCCATTATAGGTCTTCTGCCCATGGATGGCGAGGTTATAGCCCTTATCCTCAAATTCCATACGCGCAAACGCGTCCGTCCCGCACTTCAACTCTTGCAATAGCACGATGTCGGGTTTCGCTGCATCCAGCCACACCAGCACATTGGGCAGCCGTGCTTTAATAGAATTAACGTTGAAGGTGGCAATTGAGATCATTAGACGGAGAACGAATTGCCACAGCCGCATTTGGCTGTAGCGTTGGGGTTTTTGATTTCAAACGAAGCCGAGCCCAATGATTCGACATAATCGAGCGTGGATTCTTTCAGCAGTTCCAGCGATGTCGCGTCTACCACCACTGTATCAAACTGTGCGTCATCTTCATTTAACTGCGCATCAAAATCGAGCATATATTGAAAACCCGAGCAGCCGCCACCTTTCACGGAAACGCGCAGGCGCGAGCCCTCAGGCTCACCAACCAAAATCTTGGCAATACGCTTTTGGGCCGACTCAGAAATGTTGAATTGCAACGCTGTCATGCCATCTAATCTAATGCAGCCTTCACATGTCTGCAATAGTTGCTTGGAAGACAAGGCTTTGCTAAGCAGGAAACTATGAAAAAAGCCCCCGACGATGGCCTTGCGCCCTATGCAACTCACTCCGCCGACACGCGCGGGCGTTTAATTGCCGAAAAAGAATGTACCATGCGCACGCCGCACCAGCGCGATCGTGACCGCATCATTCACTCGGTGGCATTCCGCAGGTTGGAATATAAAACGCAGGTTTTCGTGAATCACGAGGGCGATCATTACCGCAATCGCCTCACGCACTCACTCGAAGTGTCGCAGCTGGCGCGCACACTGGCACGTAATCTCAAGCTCAATGAAGACTTGGCCGAGGCACTGGCCTTAGCGCATGACCTTGGTCACACGCCCTTTGGCCATGCTGGCGAGGAGGGGTTGAATGAAGCCATGCGCGATAATGGCGGGTTCGACCATAATGCACAGACCATTCGTATTTTGACGCAGCTTGAGCAGCGCTATGCAGATTTTGACGGGTTGAATCTCACATGGGAAACGCTCGAGGGCATCGCCAAACATAATGGACCGTTGGTCGGAACGCCGAACGCCAAACCGATTCCGCGCGCATTGAAACAATATGCCGAGCAGCAGGATTTAGAGCTCCATAGCTACGCCAGTGCTGAAGCACAAGTCGCCGCGATTGCGGATGACATTGCTTATAATAATCACGATTTGGATGACGGGCTGCGTGCAGGATTTTTCCGTCTTGAAGATTTAATTGGCTTGCCACTTTTAGGAGATATTATCGAGGAAGTGCGCAGCCAGCACCCGATGCTTTCTAACCAACGCCAATCACATGAAGTGATTCGCCGCCTGATTAGCCGAATGGTGGCGGACGTGTTGACGACCACTAAGCTACGCATTAATCAGCACCGCATTTCCAGTGCCGATAATGTCCGCCAGCTTGGTATGCCGCTTGTGAGTTTTTCCAAAGAGATGGACGAGGTTAATCGCTCTATAAAATCCTATCTTTTCAAGCACATGTATCGACATTTTAAAGTAAATCGCATGTCGTCCAAGGCGAAAAGAGTTATCAAAGAATTGTTCCAGTTCTTCCATAATGAGCCTAATTGCCTACCCACGGTCTGGTACGCGCAGACGGACGGGCCGCGCACCCAGCGTACGGCAGAGATTGTTGCCGATTTTATCGCTGGCATTACCGACCGTTTTGCCCTAGAGGAACACGCGCGGATATTCGATCCGAATGCTAAGAGTTAAAATCGTCATTCCCCGAATTCATCTTTGAATTCTAGGGGAATCCATGGATCGCCTTAGAATCAAAGATTCAGGCGATGACGGATGGAGAGTGAATGAACCTATTTAATACCTACCGCGATGCTGTGATGATGGCGATTCTGGAGTACTACCAGACAGTAGAAGCCACGACTAATCTCAACTTGCTAAAACTCACGCTTGAGCCACCGCGCGATGCGTCGCACGGTGATTTGGCAACCAATGCCGCGATGATTTTGTCTGCGCAGCTTGGCAAAAAACCACGCGAAATTGCTGACGCAATCAAGCCGGAACTGGAAAAAATCGACGGCGTGCTGAAGGTCGATATTGCAGGCCCAGGCTTCATCAACATGACGCTGGATGCTTCTGCATGGCGCAATGTGCTGCCTATTATTTTAGAGCAAGGCACAGCGTTTGGTGACACAACTATGGGCAGACCATTAGGCAAAGTGAATGTCGAATATGTGTCAGCGAATCCGACTGGCCCGCTCCATATCGGCCATGCGCGTGGCGCGGTGTATGGTGATGCATTAGCGCGCCTGCTTCTGAAGGCGGGCTATGATGTGACCAAAGAATATTACATCAACGATGCGGGCGGGCAGGTTGAAGTGCTCGCGAAATCCGCTTTCCTTCGTTACCGCGAAGCATGCGGCGAAAATATCGGCGAGATTCCCGAAGGTTTATATCCTGGCGACTACCTGAAAGCGGCGGGTGAAACCATCAAAACGCAACTCGGCACCGATGTGAAAGAGGGCGACCCGCGCATCAAGCAAATCGCAATCGACGAGATGATGAAACTCATCAAACATGACCTTGCGGAGCTTGGTATTTTTCATGATGTGTTCACGTCCGAAGCTAAGCTGCACGCGGATAAAATGGTCGATAAAGCAATCGAAAAACTTCAGGTGGGCGGCCATATATACCGCGGCGTGCTCGAAGCACCCAAGGGGGAAACGCCCGACGATTGGGAAGCAGAAGAGCAATTACTATTCCGCGCCACTGCATTTGGTGACGACTCCGATCGCACGGTGGAAAAAGCCAACGGCGCGCGCACCTATTTCGCGGGCGACTTGGGTCTCACGCTCGATAAAATTAATCGCGGCTTCACCACGCTGATTTACATGTTCGGCGCCGACCATGGTGGCTACGTGAAGCGCATGGAGGCAATGACCGCCGCGCTTTCCGACAAAAAAGCATCGGTAGACATCAAACTCTGTCAGCTGGTGCATCTGTTCAAAAACGGCGAGCCTGTGCGTATGAGTAAACGTGCGGGCAACTTCGTCACCGTGCGCGACGTGCTTGATGAAGTGGGCAAAGATATTCTGCGGTTCGTGATGTTGATGCGCAAAACCAATCAGGACATGGAATTTGATTTCGAGAAAGTAAAAGAACAGTCGAAAGAAAACCCAGTATTCTACGTGCAATACGCCCATGCACGCTGCAAGTCGTTACTGCGCATGGCAGCGGAGCAAGCGCCCGCAGCTCTAAGCGCAACCCCCGATTTTGAATTGCTAGCACATCCCGCAGAAATGGCGCTTATAAAGAAACTCGCCGAATGGCCGCGTCAGGTTGAACAAGCCGCCGCCGCGCATGAGCCGCATCGCATTATCTACTATCTGCAAGAACTGGCGGGTGCATTCCATGGCTTGTGGAATGTTGGATCCACCGATGCGGAGATTCGCTTTATTTTGCCTGACGCACCGCAACGCACAACCGCGCGATTGGCACTTGCGCGCGCAATGGCGAATGTTGTAGCTTCTGGCCTTACCGTATGCGGTGTTCAACCAGTCGAGGAGCTACGAGGATGAAGCCCGATTTCGAAGAATTTGATGATTATGCCAACGAAACTGAATCGCCGCGTTCACGCGCGATGTCGTGGGTAGTATTGGGTGTGGCGCTTTCAGGGTTCATTGCCCTTGCATGGTACGCCTACCAGTCAGGCACTGAGTCTGTTCAGGATGGTCAAATGGTGGTCATCAAAGCGGATAGCTCGGCCATTAAAGAAAAGCCTGCCGATGCAGGTGGCGAGCAGTTCCCGCACCAAGATAAAACGATTTATGACACGATTTCGCCCTACCACGCTAAGAATGAGGCGAAGGTTGAAAAATTACTTCCTGAAGCGGAAGAACCTGTCGTAATCGAATTAGAGCAAAAACAAGACACCAAGACATGGGTGAATGATAAGCTCAAACGCGAAAGTGACGCGGAAGAAAAAATCAACGCGCAGCTTGATAAAAAAACGCCTGAGAAAGAAGCTGAACCAGCAAAAGCTGCAATTCAGGCGGAAGCGCCCAAAGTGGTCGTAGAAAAAGTCCCCGAAGCGCCTAAGGCTGTTGCTGAAAAGCCTGCTGAGATTAAACCAGAAGTGAAGAAAGAAGAGCCTGTCAAAGCTGCTCCAGCTCCAGCGCCCGCAAAGGTGGTTGAGGCTCCTAAGCCAACTCCTGCACCTGTTACTAGCGGCAACGGCTTCAAGATTCAGCTAGGTGCTTATGGCTCCGAGGCTGAGGCGAAGCAAAACTGGGCACGCATTAGCAGCAAATACGCTAGCCAGTTGGGCGGATATTCGCACATCGTCGCGCAAGCGGTGGTAAATGGCAGAACTGTTTATCGCCTTCGTGTTACGGGTTACGCCACGGCAGATGCGGCCAAACAGGCCTGCGCGAAATTGAGCGCTGCTGGCCAAGCCTGCTTCTTCGCGGGCAAATAATGAACGCGAAAGCCTTTATTTGCGGCGTAAAGGGGCGTTACCTCACCGCTATCGAGCATGAATTTCTTACACGCGAGCAACCTTACGGTGTGATTCTGTTTGCCCGTAATTGCGAACATCCAGCGCAAGTAAAAACCCTCTGCGCCGAAATCATGAACTGCCTAAAGCACCCATTCGCTTCGATATTGATTGATCAAGAAGGGGGCAGGGTGGCGCGACTACGCCCGCCGCATTGGCGCAAATATCCGCCCGCTGCGCATTTCACTAACGCAGAAGCCGTGCGCCTAAACGCCCGTGTGATTGCCGAGGAATTGGCGAGTTTGGGCATCACCACCAATTGCGCGCCGTTAGCTGACATCCCGATTCCCGGAGCGCACGACATTATTGGTGATCGCGCCTTCGGCACAACGGCCGAGCAAGTAACGCGATTTGCCCGCGCACAGGCTGAAGGGCTTATGGACGGTGGCATCACCCCCATTTTGAAACATATTCCCGGTCATGGCCGTTCGCATTGCGATAGCCACGAAGAATTGCCCGTGGTCGACACACCGTTGGATGTACTCGAAGCCACCGATTTCAAACCCTTCCGCGCGTTAAAAGACATCCCCCTTGGTATGACGGCGCATATTCTCTACACCGCGCTCGATGCTAAAATCGTCGCCACGCAATCGAAAAAGGTCATTGATTATATCCGCATCAAAATCGGATTCGACGGCCTGCTGATGAGCGACGATTTGTCGATGAAGGCCCTCAAAGGCACCTATGCCGAGCGCACCAAGGCGACCTTTAAAGCAGGGTGTGATCTTGCGCTTCACTGCAACGGCAATATGGCGGAAATGCTTGAAGTGGCAGGGGAAAGCCCCGAACTTTTGGGCGACGCATTGCGCCGTGCACAGCGCGCCAAATCGATGATGCCACTTAAACGGGCGTTAAGCATCGTTGACCTTGACGTATGGGCAAAATCCGTAGCGTGACATGGGCGGTTTTTGGTGCTAAACCCAGCATCCCGATGGAGGATTTATGGGTCTAGGTATAACGGAATTACTGCTGATTTTGGTCATCGTACTGGTGCTGTTTGGCGCCAGCAAATTGACCAAAACGATGGGCGACCTTGGTAAAGGTGTGCGCACTTTCAAAGATGGTTTGAAAGAAGAAGAGACCGAAAAAAAGGAATAGTGGATGTTTGACGTCGGCTTCACCGAGCTGCTGCTGATTGCAGTGGTCACGCTGATTTTTGTGGGCCCCAAAGACCTGCCGAAAGTGGCGCGCTATATCATTTCCTTCGTACGCGAAATAAAGGGCGTTGCAGCCAAAGTGCGCGCGGAGGTCGATCAAGTGGTCGAGCAGGTGGGTATGGAAGACATCAAAACCGCGACGCGTACGATTATCGACCTCGAAGGCAAACCGCAAATTGCCTATGACCTTGAAGAGTTGAAGAGCGATGTCGTCAAACACTAAAGCACCACTTATGGTGCATCTCATCGAACTGCGCGACCGCATGATTCGCGTATTCGCAGTGTGGGGCATTACCACGGCGCTATGCTATTTTTACGCAGGCCATATTTACAATTTTCTGGTTGAGCCTTTGGCGGAAGCATTCGCAGGCGACCCTAATCGCCGCCTGATTTACACCAGCCTAACCGAAACATTTACCACCTATATTCGTCTTGCGATTTATGGCGGGTTTTTTATCGGCTTCCCTTACATCGCCACGCAAATCTACCTCTTCATTGCCCCAGGCCTTTATAAGCGCGAGAAAAACGTGATTTTGCCCTATCTCGTTGGCGCGCCGATTTTATTCCTCGCAGGCGCAGCGCTGGCCTATTATTTCGTGATGCCCGTGGCATGGGCGTTTTTCCTTTCGTTCGAGTTACCGCGTGGCGAAGCCGCCATTCCGTTGATGTTAGAGGCCAAGGTAAGCGAATACGTAACGCTCGTCGTGCATGTGACGGTGGCATTTGGCCTTGCCTTTCAGTTGCCCGTATTGCTCACGCTACTGGTGCGTATGGGCATGGTCAAAACCGATACACTAGCGAATGGCCGCCGCTTTGCTGTGGTGATTTTGCTAGTCATCGCGGCAATCCTCACGCCGCCTGACGTTTTAAGCCAGCTCATGCTTTTCATACCGCTCTATGTTCTGTACGAATGTTCCATTATCGCTTGCCGCGCTATTGAGAAGCGGCACGAAATGGAAATTGAACATGCATGATATAAAATCGATCCGCGAAAATCCTGATGCCTTCACGCGTGCGCTCAAGCGCCGCCCTGCCATTGAAAACCCCGAAGGCTTGACCGCCAAGCTGCTGGAGCTGGATGAGCAAAAGCGCAAAGAAATCACCGAACTTCAGGAATTGCAGGCGAAGCGTAACGACGTTGCCAAGCAAATCCCCATGGCAAAAAAAGAGGGTAAGGACGTTGCTCCGCTGATCGAAGAAGGCAACCGCATTAAGCAACGTATTGCGGAGCTTGAGGCCACCCATAGCGAAGGCGGTGAGTTGGAAGACGCGCTGGTGCGCATTCCCAATTTGCTGGCCGATGATGTGCCAAATGGTGCTGACGAGAACGCCAACCAAGAAATCCGCATTTGGGGCAAGAAGCCTGAAGTCACGAACGCCAAAGAGCATTTCGATTTGGGCGAAGCGCTGGGCATGATGGATTTTGAAACCGCCGCTAAAATCTCCGGCGCGCGTTTCGTATTGCTCAGTGGCCACCTCGCGCGCCTTGAGCGCGCCTTGGCCAACTTCATGCTCGATATTCATACGCATGAATTTGGTTACACCGAGTGCAACCCGCCTCTAATAGTTAGCACCGGCGCCTTGAAAGGAACTGGGCAATTACCAAAATTTTCAGACGACTTGTTTAGCGTTGATAAAGGTGAAGTCTTATTCAACGAGCTTTTTGAGCTATATAAACAAGAGGGAACAAAATTGGCGTTTGAAAACGCTGTAAAAGATTATGGCCATCTTCTTTCAGAGGAAGCTTTGAAGGAAATGGTTGATAAGATAATTGATAATCCAAAGCTAAAAGAAGATGTTGGAACCAAGTTTTCTCAATATCAGAAGTTTTGGTTAATACCTACGGCTGAGGTGTCTTTAACTAACATAGTCGGCGATGAGATTCTTGAGGAATCAACACTACCGCGGCGCTACACGGCGTGGACGCCGTGTTTTAGGTCAGAGGCGGGAAGCGCGGGGAAAGATACGCGCGGTATGATTCGCCAGCACCAATTCAGCAAAGTGGAACTGGTGAGTATCGTGAAGCCGGAAGATTCTGAAGATGAGCACGACAGAATGACTAAGTGTGCAGAAGCAATATTACAGAGGCTAGGCCTCCATTACCGTGTGATGTTGTTGTGCGCGGGTGATACGGGTTTTGGTGCACGCAAGACCTATGATATCGAGGTTTGGTTGCCGGGGCAGAATCGCTTCCGTGAGATTTCGAGTTGCAGTAATTGCGGCGACTTCCAAGCGCGCCGCATGAAGGCGCGTTATCGTAAATCGGGTGAAAAATCACCAGTGTTAGTCCACACGCTCAATGGCTCTGGCCTTGCCGTTGGTCGCACGCTAGTGGCGATATTGGAGAATTACCAGCAGCCTGATGGCAGCATCAACGTGCCGGACGCACTCGTGCCATATATGGGCGGGCTGACGGAGATTAGAAGTGAATAGTTTTTATTGTCATTGCGAGGAGCGTAGCGACGCGGCAATCCATCTTTCTTTACATACGCCAAGTTGGATTGCTTCGCTAAACGCTCGCAATGACGGAGTAAAGAATGATAACTGACCTCAAAAACACACGTATTCTCATCAGCAATGATGATGGCGTTGAGGCCGAGGGCATTGCGCTGCTGGAACGCATTGCCAAAACGCTGAGCGACGATGTGTGGGTGGTAGCGCCATCGCATGAGCAAAGCGGGGCAGGGCATTCGCTGAGTTTACATGCGCCGCTGCGCATCAAGCAGTTGGGTGAGCGCCGATTTTCCGTAAGTGGTACGCCAACGGACGCGGTATTGCTGGGCGTAATGGAAGTGTTAAAAGACAAGCGCCCAGGTTTGATGCTCTCAGGCATTAACCGTGGTTCTAACCTTGCTGAGGACGTGACCTATAGCGGCACCGTGAGTGCGGCGATGGAAGCAACGCTGATTGATATTCCCGCCATTGCGATTTCGAATGCGATTACCGAAGAGGGTGCAAATTGGGAAACGCCCGAGAAATACACCGCGCAGATTATTCAGTCGTTGGTGAAACTAAAATGGCCTTCGGGCACCTTGATGAACGTGAATTTCCCGCCCATTCCTGCGTCGCAAGTGAAAGGTATTAAGGCCTGCCCACAGGGACGACGTAAATTGGACGATAACCTGCATCGCCGCACTGACCCTCACGGCAGGCCGTATATTTGGATAGGCGGCCAACGAACTGAGGCATTTGATGACCAGCCTTCCTCCGACTTCCTGCAGGTGCGCCAGAATTATATCACCGTCACGCCACTCAATATGGATATGACGGATTATAAAACGCTCGAGCACATGCACACGATTGTGGAGGGTGCATGATTCGCAGCACTCGCACCATCGCCCATCACGACGATCAGGTGCTCGCTGCCGAGAAAATCCGACTGCTGATGAAACTACGTAAAAGCGGCATTACCGATACGCGCACGCTTGCCGCCATTGAACATACGCCGCGTGAAGAATTCATGAGTGAATCACAACGCCACCATGCCTATGATGATAGCGCCGTGAGTATCGAGATGGAGCAAACCATCAGCCAACCCACCGTGGTGGCGTGGATGACGCAGTCGCTCGACGTACAAGACAAGCATGTGGTGCTTGAGATTGGCACAGGCTCTGGTTATCAAGCCGCTATCTTATCGCACCTGTGCCGCCGCGTGCATACCATTGAGCGCCACAAGCCGCTGTATGATGTGGCGCAAGCGCGCTTTGATACGTTGAAGCTGCGCAATATCACCAGTCATTTGGGGGATGGCAGTAAGGGTTGGCCGCATGCGGCGCCGTATGATCGCATCATCGTCACCTGCGCTTCGGACGAAATGCCGAATACGTTACTGATGCAGCTGGCCGAAGGTGGCGTGATGATTGTACCAGTGGGCCCGCATGTTGCAGACCAGCAACTCTATAAAATCACGCGCCAAGGCGCTGAATTCCTAGCTGAAAAGCTATTTCCGGTGCGTTTTGTTCCGCTCGTTGCTGAATAATTATTCACAATTCTCATGATTGAATGTTCATTAAGATTGTGCTAAATGTCCATTCAGGATATCCACAGAGTTATCAACAGCACTAAAAGCTGAAAAAAGAGAACCCAGTCGCGTCGGCAAGCAGTTAAAAATAAAAAGATGCATGGGGGATATATGCGGCTATCAACGCTCGCGGCCTTGATGATTTTAACGACCATCATGTTGTCGGCCTGTTCGCAGCAAAATTTTGCGCAGGTGATTGATAATAGCGGCCAGTATTATGGCCAAGATTCAACACCGAAATATTCAAGCTGGAATCCTGCGCCGCAAAATCCGCAGACCGCTTTCAAATACCAGAACTCAGACGCATATGCAGTAGAAGCTGAGGTGGGCTCGGTAAGCAGTCAAGATTTAGCGCCGCCAGCAGAGAAGGTCACTACAACTTCTCTCGCACAGGCATCGCCTGCGCCAACGCCAGCATTATCGCCCAAAACATCAACCATCGACATGGCGCATATGGGCGAATGGCAATGGCCTGTTCAAGGTAAAACCACCAGCGCTTCTGAAGGTATCGTGATTGCAGCGGGTGAGGGTGCACCGATTCGCGCTGCGGGTGAGGGCACGGTGGCGTATGTAGGCAATCAGCCCGATGATTTTGGCAATATCGTGATTATTCGCCACGCCAATGGCGCGATGACGTCCTATGCCCATGCGCGTGAAATATTAGTAAGCAACGGCGATTACATCAAACAAGGCGACTTGCTGGGTTACGTTGGCAAAACAGGTAATGTGACAACGCCGCAACTTCATTTTGGCATGCGCGTGGCGGACGCTTCGGTCAACCCGCTCGATTATTTACCGCAGAGTGTTGCCAGCAGATAACTTGCATTTTAGTGCGCCTCTTCGCATAGTGCGCGCATGAATGTATCTCTCGTATGGTTACGTCGCGACTTGCGGCTTCACGATCATGTGCCGCTTTCCTTAGCGCTACAGGCGTCACACCCTGTGCAGCCGATATTCATTTTCGATACCGATATTTTAGCGCGCTTTGATAATCCGCGCGACAGGCGATTGAGCTTCATCGCCCGCACGCTGCATCACATGCACACGCAATTAGCGAAACGCGGCGGCGGTGTGTTGGTGCTGCATGGCAAGCCACAAGAAATCATTCCCAAACTCGCGAATGCCTTTAAGGCCGATGCTATTTATAGCGCCGAGGATTTTGAGCCCGCCACTATCGCGCGTGATGCGGCGGTAAAATCTACACTTACTGATACGCGTTTTGTTCAGGCGGTCGATCATCTCATCCACGCGCCGTATAAAGTCCTTAAAGACGATGGCACGCCATTTAAAGTCTTCACGCCCTATTACAAACAGTGGCAGAGACATTTAACGCCTGCTGATAGCGCGGAAGCCGTGGTGAATGATACGGGGCGCTATGCGGATTATTCGGCAAACACCAAGCTTGCCAAGCAAGCAGGCCTAAACATCGTGCCGATGGAAACGGTCGCGGCAATGCTAAAAGCGATTGGCTATGAAGCGGTCGAGGATGCGCTTTGGAGCGTGGATGACGCGCCTAAGCGTCTAGAAACATTCATTGCATCGCGTCTAAAAGCCTATTCCAGTGCCCGCGATTTCATGGCGACGATTGGCACCAGTCAGTTGTCGCCTTATTTACGGTTCGGCTTGGTATCTGTGCGCGAATGTTTGCGCGCGGCACAAGCAGCAGGTATCGGCGAAAAATGGATTAGCGAGCTGGCATGGCGCGAATTCTACGCCATGATTTTATACCACTGGCCCAACGTGGTGCGCGAAGAATTCCAACCCCAATATCGCGCGATTGATTGGAACCAAGCAGGCGCAATGTGGGAGGCATTTACACGGGGCATGACAGGCTACCCGATTGTGGATGCGGCGGTGCGCGAGCTACTGCAAACGGGGTGGATGCATAATCGCGCCCGTATGATTGTGGCGAGTTTCCTCACCAAAGATTTGTTGATCGATTGGCGTTTGGGCGAAGAATTCTTCGCTCAGCATCTCATGGATTATGAGCTGGCAAGCAATAATGGTGGCTGGCAATGGGCAGCCAGCACGGGAACCGACGCTGCACCTTATTTTCGTATTTTTAATCCCGTATTACAAAGCAAAAAGTTTGACGGGGCAGGGGAATATATTCGCCATTACGTGCCAGAACTTGCCGGATTAAGCGACAAAGACATTCACGCGCCGTGGGAATTAGGCATGATGGCACCTAAGAATTATCCCGCCCCGATTGTCAATCATGCCGAAGCTAAGGATAAAGCGGTTGCCGTGTTTCGTGCGCTTGGCCACAAAATGGGCGGTTAAGGTGCTGATTTAGCCAGTTATAAGACCTTAAGCTTCAACAAATCTTCATAAATCCTTCTCACCAATCGTGATAAATTGGGTGATGAGTAAAAATCCTACATTAGAAGAATTCTTAGCTCAGGTCTTACCGAAGGATGCTAAGAAGCCTCACGCGCTGGCGGTGGGTGAATATCACAATCACGTAGGCCATTTAGGTTATTTTTCCAAAAAATTAAAAAATCTTCAAACCGATAATAATCTCGGTGCAGTTGGTATTGAATTACCACCATTCATGGAAGTTTTTTTATGGGCCTATTATGACCGAGAAGTGACTGGCGTTACGGCTGACTATGTGCGGCGCATGTTTCAGGCTTACAATGAATCCGAGTATTCAGTAAATCCTTTAGCCACAGCAGATTTAGCGATGAAAGCTATTGATAATGGCTTAGCATTCATTTGTTTTGATGCGCGAGATGTACAGGCAAATACATTTAATGAATGGGAAAATGACATCGATGATTTTAAAGGTAAATTAGAAAAAGATCCAACACTACGAGATAGACTACTTAATCTAGAAGATAGTGAGTTTACAGAGTCTGATAAAATAACTCAGTACAGCTTTGTACTCACGGAGTTAGAGACTCTGCTTGATAAGAATCCTCAGTATAGGACACGACTAAATAATATAGAAGCGGTTATAGATGCGCAACGAGCGCTTAGGCGTGAAGGTAAAATGATTGGTTATGATGCGGTAAGTGCGGCGTTGATGGCCGCGCGTACACCCCAAGGTAAAAACGCACTCACGATTTCTGGTGCAGATCACATCATGGGTATTGAGACTCCGCCCGAGGATACGGAAGGCACATTTGCGCAACATTTAAGTGAGCAATTTAAAACCACTACTGCCTTTGCAGGAAACAGTAATGAGGTACGTGAAGCGCTGCTGGATTATGCACAAGGTAATGAATTGTCTAGCCAAGGTCACCCGTTTCACCAGCCTAATATTATGGTGATAGATGAAGATAAGGTAATCACCGATATCCCAGAATCAGCAGAAGAAAATAGTATAGAGGCAATGCTCAAAGAGCATCGGGATATTTATAATCGCAAACGCCCAAATTTGAAGGACGCCCCGTTCCCAACCGAAGAAAATGAAATAGAAGTCGCAAAATCGCGCAAGAATATGCAAGCCCCGAGTATGCAAGAGGCACTTAAGAATCTGCGCGACAATGAACCTTGGGCTGATTTAATCGCAAATGGTCGCGGTGAACAAGGCGCTGAGCGTGGCTAAAGCAGCGAGCTTTTAAGAATCGTGTTATTCGGGCTATTGGGCGGTACAAAATCAATCACCAAAATATGCGCGGTGACGTCGCCGTTATTTTCACCGTAATGCCATAGTTTCAAGGACTCTACGACGAAATTACCTTCACCAATCGTTTCGCGACGCTTAGTTTCCGCGTCAATCAAATCTACTTCGCCGGAAAGCACATAAAATACGCGCTGATGGTCATGTTTATGTAATGGGAAAACGCTATGCGCCATAATGTCATAAATATTCGCGCGAATTTCAGGGTGTCTGGTAACACTGATGGGCTGGTCAGCCCATGTTTTGCTAAAGCGCTCATGTTTACCAGCAGGAAATGGAATGTTTCCACCGTTATTGAGGGTGATATTGCTTTTACTGCCGATGGGCACGGTGTCAATGAGTAGTAATTCAGCGGGTTGGTTGCTGATATTTTCGCCGTAATGCCATTCATCGCGCATCTCGATGACCATATCGCCCGCTTTGTAGGTTTTGCGCGTATTACGCGCGACATCTACCAAGTCTAACGTGCCCGAAACGAGATAACCTATCCGTTGATAGGGGTGCTTGTGGATAGGCAAGCGCTGCCCGACGCCAATGGTGATACGGCTCACGACAAATTCCGGCTGCTCAACCACTTCAATAGGTTGGCCAGTGACGGTTTGGGTCGTATGGGCAATCTCTGAAATAATCGAATTAGGCCCTTGTGCCGACAGGGCGGCGGGGCAAAACAGCATCATACATACGATGAAGTGGGAACGAATCATGGGTTTTTTTATAAGCTAATCACCACAAAAAGCCAAGGTTTTCCTAGGGGTTGCATAATATCACAGGCATGGATTATGCCCCCCAAGCATGGTGTGCGCGAATCGTTGGTTGACAGTGGGGTGAAAATCCGTAGATTGCGCCCCTCAAATACGAGGCCAGAGGAGAAGATACGATGGCAAAGAAAGCAACCATTTTAGTAAAACTCGAGTCGACTGCTGACACGGGGTATTTTTATGTGCGTAAGCGCAACCCACGCAAACAGACCGAGAAACTGAAGTTCAAAAAATACGATCCAATCGCGCGCAAGCACGTTGAATTCAACGAAACCAAACTGAAGTAACATCTTTCGTTAGCAGCTAAGCTGCTTAAGAAGGTGTTATCCCCGCGCAGGCGGGGATCTCAGGCCACTCGCTCTAGATTCCCGCTTTCGCGGGAATGACAATGAAGGAAGATATGAAGTCGCTGTTTCTATTTCTTTTCACACCATCACTCGCATTCGCTCAGGAAGTTGCGCCTATGGGCTCAAGCCCATTCGCAAGCTTAATGCCCCTTATTCTTATTTTTGTTGTGTTTTATTTCTTGCTGATTCGTCCGCAACAAAAACGCCATAAAGAACATCAAGCCATGCTTGTTGCTCTTAAAAAAGGCGACAAAGTCATTACGGGCGGCGGTATTGTTGGTAAAGTGTCGCGGGTAGAAGACGATAAAGTCATCATCGAAATCGCAAATGGTATTGAGGTAACGGCAGTTAAGGCGACGATACAAACCGTCGTGGTGAAGCCTGAGCCAATCAAGCCTGCCCATCAGGAAAAGAAAAAGACTGAAAAAAACGACAATAAATTGCCATCCAAAGACCAAGTGGCGAATGATAATTAATTGTTTTTTATAGATTTTCTCCTTCATTAAACCGTAGCATTTCTGTGATATGTTTATGGGATGAAAGAGCGACCCCTCAATCCCAAGGTTTCCTATTGTACCACGGTGCGTGGAGAGACCTATGAGGCAATGTTAAAAGAAACGCTCCCAAAAAACCTTGCACTTGAAAAAGACAATCCAAATGTGGAGTTCGTTGTCGTCGATTATGGCGGGACACCAGATATTGGTGCATGGATTGAGAGTTCCTTTGATGACGAGATACGCGCAGAAAAACTAAAATACGTTCGTTTTGAAGCGCCGCATTTCCAGATGGCGCATTCAAAAAATATGGCACATCGTATGGCGACTGGCGATATTTTGTGTAACTTGGATTGCGACAATTTTTTGGCAGAAGGCCACACGGATTGGCTAATAAAAACACTAACTGAGAATCCCAAAACAGTTGTGACATCCGTCACCGCGACCATGTTTGAGTCCGTTATTCAAAAACTAGATGCAGCGCGCATCAAAATAAAACGTAAGCTAAATCCTGAAGCCGAACCGAAATCGTGGCTTGGTGGCCGTGTAGCGATGTGGAAAGAGGATTTTATAAAAATTGGAGGATATGATGAGCGCTATTCTGCATGGTGCCCTGATGATGTGAATATCGCGATGCGCGCAGTTGAAACAGGACTTAGTCCGAAGTTCCTTCCCTCACGATTTCATGGGAAAACTATTAATCATAGCCATGAAACGCGAGTTGAGAATCTTTCTCCCGAAGATCGCGATCACTCTGCGGAGCTATTACAAAGCCATACCGCAGATATAGGGCCGACATGGGAGCAGCGTTTTAGAAATTTTGGTAAGGAATTAGAATTAAGGCATCGCAAGCCCGCCCCATACGCTAATCTTGAGGGAAATGTTGGATGTGGTGACGTGTCGATAAATTTTGATAACGATTCAACAACGATTGCTCCGCTAACGCTTGAAGAGCGCGGAGTAACACAAGAGCATATTGATCAAATCCATAGCCTGCAAAAATATCGGGCGCATGCTGAGCGCCCCATCGGTGTACGCACATAACGTCATTGACCCTTCCAGTGATTGCTCCTAAAAGCATTCATCATCTTTTGTGAGGCTACCTATGCTCCAATTCCCGCGCTGGAAAGTGCTGCTTGTTCTGCTTGTGTCTGTTTATGCCAGCATTGTGGCGTTCCCAAATGTGTTGAGTGAGTCAAAACGCGATACGCTTCCTGAATTCTTGCCGCGTCAGGCGGCCCCGCTTGGCTTGGATTTGCGTGGTGGTTCGCACTTATTGCTACAACTCGACTTTGACCGGTATTTGCGCGAACATATGATGAATTTGCGCGACCAGTTGCGCAATACCTTACGCAAAGAGCGCGTAGGCTACCTGAATCTCAAAGCTGGAAAAGATTCTATTAGCATCACAATTCGCCCAGAAACCGTCGGTGAGGATGTCACACTCAACGATCTCTACAAGCGCGTTGATCCTGACTTCACCATCACCGAGAAAGACGGTGTTACAGCGTTGAATTATAATGAGGCGGTGCTGCGTACGATGCGCGCACATTTGTTAGCGCAGTCGATGGAGATTGTGAATCGCCGTGTCAACGAAGCAGGCACCAAAGAGCCAATTATTCAGCGCCAAGGCAATGACCGCATCATCGTGCAGGTCCCAGGTTTGCAGGACCCTTCACAACTGAAAGCACTGCTTGGCAAAACGGCGAAAATGACCTTCCACCTCGTTAATGAAGAAGTGAGCGAGCAGCAAATTCTCAGTGGGGCAATGCCAGCAGGCACCAAGTTATTACCAGCTGATGCTGCCGCCGAACGCCTTGAAGCCAATGGTGTGGTGCCGCGCTATCCCGTGTTTAGCGAAATCGCATTAAGTGGCGAGTTATTGATTAACGCCAATGCTACCTTCCAAGAAGGCATGCCTGTCGTAGACTTCACCTTTAATTCGCAAGGTGCGCGAATCTTTGGTGAAATTACGCAAGCCAATGTAGGGCGGCGCTTTGCGGTGGTGCTTGATAATAAAGTAATCACAGCACCGGTGATTCGTAGCTCCATTTTAGGTGGCCGCGGCATTATTGAAGGGAACTTCACCGTTGAATCTGCCAACGAGCTCGCCATGTTACTACGGGCAGGGGCTTTGCCTGCACCACTCAATGTCGTTGAAGAGCGCACCATTGGCCCAAGCCTTGGTCAAGACTCGATTGATGCCGGCACCATGGCTGCGGTGGTGGGAACGTCACTTGTCATGGTGTTTATGATTCTTTCATACGGATTATTTGGTCTGTTCGCCAATATCGCGCTGATGATTCACTTGGTATTAATCATGGCCGCTATGTCGTTGATGCAGATTACCCTGACGTTGCCGGGTATTGCGGGTATCGTGCTGACGATGGGCATGGCGGTGGATGCCAACGTGCTAATTTACGAACGCATACGCGATGAGATTCGTATCGGAAGGTCGCCCGCTGCCTCCATTGAATATGGATTTAATGTCGCATTCGGCACGATTTTGGACTCGAACATCACCACCTTGATAGCTGCCCTGTTGCTCTATTATTATGGCGCAGGAACGGTAAAAGGTTTCGCAGTGACCTTGGCGATTGGTATTCTCTCGACCATTTTCGCCTCCGTCATGATTTGCCGGATGATTATTTATAATTGGGCGCGTTGGGCCAAACCAAAGAAGCTGCCGATTTAAAAAAGTCCCCTCTCCCTGAGGGAGAGGGCTAGGGTGAGGGGGAGATGATGTCTAGCCCTCACCCGACTCGTTTCACTCGTCGACCTCTCCCACAGGGAGAGGTGAAAGTTTCGTATGCGCGATATCATGCCACCCACGGCTGCCCACTTGCTGAAGGTTGATTCCTACGGCGATCAAGGATTCAGCATCAATGGCCGTTTACATACCCAGTCCGTATTGCTTTTTCCTGAGCGCGCATTGGCGTGGGACAGGCACACTATATCTGACTGGACAATCGATGATTTCACCGAAGTCTTAAGCACCATCCCACCAGTCGAAGTGCTGCTGCTGGGCACAGGTAAGGCGCACCAATTTGTCCACCCTGACCTTAAAAAATCCTTCAAGGCCAAGGGCATTGGCGTGGATAGCATGGATACGGGTGCTGCCTGCCGTACCTATAACATCCTGCTTTCCGAAGGACGAAAGGTGGCGGCGTTGCTATTATCTATCTCCCGAAGGAGAGATTTTTACCACCTTAACCAAACCATCACATTCTATTAACCAAATATTAAGGTGGGGGGGGGTAATATCGGCTGCATATACCAACAACAGGAGAATAGGTATGGCTGATAATTTACTGGATATTTTTAGAGGGATATCACGCGCAGAATATGAGGTTTGGGAACAATCCTATCATCAAATCATTCCTGGCGAACTGGCCGTAGGCATCGGTAGTCGCGCTGGTGCTGTAGTGAATGCAACTACTCCCGTTCACCGATCTTTGGTAGATAGTATTGCGCGCGACATCACTCAGGATCTTGTACGTAATTTTGATACGAGCGGCGATGGCACCATTCAGCGTGGAGAATTATTGAGCCGTGTTCAAGCTGCCCGCGAGATTGTGCGGCAAGGCCTTGAGCAGAACCCAAGCAGTCTGTTGCTGAATACCGCTTTAAATGCATATACTGCTGTTGAGAGTCGTATAGGAGGGTTACCTGAAAACATCAATATCCGTCCTGAAGTCTTGGCAGATATGCTGGACACAAATCGCGACGGGGCAATTACCCCTGCAGAGACCCAACAAGGTCTTGATAACGGTGTAAGATTAT
>JBMOEL010000019.1:0-19849 GCA_049314715.1 Rickettsiales bacterium | reverse complement strand
ATTGATGATTTTCTCGGCGTTGCTGTAGGTCACGATAATGTCGCTCAGCGCCTTAATCTCCGCCGAGCAATTAATGTAGGTGACCACAATATGATCAGGGTGCTTGGCCTTGAAGGCAGCGAATCTATCCGGTGGGCAGGAAATTTCGAGCGAACAGCCTGCTTTCAAATCTGGCAATAACACCAGCTTGTCGGGGTTCAAAATTTTGGCACCTTCGGCCATGAATTTAACACCGCAGAACACAATCACATCCGCCGTGGTTTTTTGCGCTTCTTGGGCAAGCTGCAGCGAATCGCCAATAAAATCGGCGATGTCTTGAATATCGTCTTCCTGATAATAATGCGCGAGAATCACCGCATTCATTTCGGTTTTCAGGCGTCGAATCTCATTTTCATAATCCATGGAAGCTACATAGCGGCTTTTGCTTAGGATTCAATCACCATCACGGTATTCGTGCTACAGAAACGCAGTATTTCCAGCATCGCATCACGCTCTATCGCAACGCAGCCTTCTGTTCCCCGCCAGTCGGGCTGCGCGAGGTGCCAGAAAATCGCGCTGCCTTTACCAGCGATAATCGGTTCGTCATTATAGCCAAGTGGCACGATGATGTCGTACGCATGGTCTTCGCGCCAGAGCTTTTCATGGCTGGCATCAAACGGCAGTTTCACGGGCTTGTTGTAAAGCTCGTGTTTGGGGTCGTCGCACCAACCATCATTAGGGGAAAGTGCGATAAGCGGCAGTTGGGTGATAGGCGGCGGCGTAATGCGGTCTGGCCGATAATAGCAAGCGCGCAGCTGGAACTTGCCTATTGGCGTTGCTAAGTCGCCCTCGCGCTTATCCTGCGTCATTCCGTGGCGGCCAATAACGCAGGCATACTCCCTTCCCTCTAGGGTTAGTTTTTTCCCATTACAAACTATTGCATTCTGCTTTTGCATGTGTATGTTGCCGTTGCGTTTGCGAATCATTATCAATCAAGTGAGTGCTCTTATGAAACAGACTTTGGCATATGCCCTTCTTGCGTCAAGCCTTTTAGCGACACCAGCTTTTGCAGGCGCTGTGGGCTATGTGAAATCTCCTGGTGTTGATAAGGGAAAGTTCCAAGTCGAATATAAAGGGGTACGTTTGGGTGATGATAAAAAGTCCAAAAACAACAACCAAGAGCATGAATTTGAGGTCTATTACGGCCTAACGGATCGCCTCAAATTCGGTATGGAGGTAGAGGCAGAGCGCGAAAGCGGTGAGTCGCTGGATGTTGAGAAATACGCACCCAATCTGCAATATGAACTGACTGAACAAGGTGAATGGTGGCTGTCGTCAGCCATTTATGGGGCGTACGGCTTTGCAGACAAAGCAAGTGCCGCCAATAAAGCGAAGCTGATTGCAATTGTTGAGCGCGAACAAGGCCCATGGGAAATACTTGCCAACCTGAAAGCGGAGCGCGAAATGGGTGATAACCGCAAAAACGGCATCATCATCTATTCATCGTTACAGACCGTTTATGAGTGGCGCGATTATATTGAACCAGGGTTTGAATGGCACGCTAAGCACGGTAAAACCAATGATTTTAGCGATGAAAATAATCGCGAACATTACGTAGGGCCCATTATCGAAGGTGATCTTTACGAGGATGAAAAATCCGAAGTGGAATACCAGTTCGGTTATTTCTGGGGCGTGAATGATAATGCTGCCGATAATGCAGCGCGTGTCTTGTTAGAATACTCGGTAAAATTCTAGCAAAAGGCTTGAAAGCCCCGCATTTCTGCCCTATCACGGCGTAGTGAACGCCATGACCCTACATACCCCCCTGCTCGACCGCGTGCGCTACCCCGCTGATACGCGGGACCTTTCGGTTGAGGAATTGAAACAACTCGCCAAAGAGCTGCGCGACGAGATGGTCGATGCGGTCGCGCAAACGGGTGGGCATTTGGGTGCAGGCTTGGGCGTTGTGGAACTGACGGTGGCGCTGCACCACGTGTTCAACACACCCACAGACAAATTAATTTGGGATGTTGGGCATCAAGCCTATCCGCATAAAATCCTCACAGGTCGGCGTGATAAAATTCGCACGATTCGCCAAGGTGGTGGGTTGTCGGGATTCTGTAAGCGCGATGAATCAGAATATGACGTGTTCGGCGCGGGCCATTCTTCAACGTCGATTTCAGCGGGTCTTGGCATGGCCGTTGCGCGTGACTTTGCCAAGCAAGACCATGAAGTTGTCTGCGTGATTGGCGACGGCGCGATGAGCGCGGGTATGGCCTATGAGGCGATGAATAATGCGGGCGCGCTGGGTTCGCGCTTAATCGTGATTCTCAATGACAATGACATGTCGATTGCGCCACCAACGGGTGCACTGAGCGCGTATTTATCGCGTTTGATTTCGTCGAAGTCCTATCGCTCGCTACGCCATATTGGCAAAATGGTGGCGAGTAAATTCCCTGAACCGCTGCAACGCGCAGCGAAATCCACCGAAGCACATATCCGCACCTATGCGACAGGTGGCACGTTGTTTGAGGCGCTGGGCTTTTATTACGTTGGGCCGGTGGATGGGCATAATCTCGACCATCTGCTTCCCGTTCTCAAAAACGTGCGGGATGAGAAAAAATCAGGCCCTGTACTGATTCACGTGGTGACACAAAAAGGCTATGGCTATGGCCCCGCCGAGGATTCAGACGACAAATATCACGGCGTCACGAAGTTTGATGTGCGCACAGGAACCCAAGTGAAAGCCGTTGCGAATGCACCGAGCTACACGAGTGTTTATGCCAAGGCACTCATTGCCGAAGCGGAAGCCGATGACACAATCATTGGCATCACCGCTGCGATGCCAGGCGGCACGGGTATCGATAAGTTTTATGAGAAATTTCCCGAGCGCACGTTTGATGTGGGTATTGCCGAACAACATGCCGTGACGTTCGCAGCAGGTTTAGCGGCTGAGGGCTATAAGCCTTTCGCCACTATCTATTCGACCTTCCTGCAACGCGCTTACGACCAAGTGGTGCATGATGTGGCGGTGCAGAACCTGCCCGTGCGCTTTGCGATTGATAGAGCTGGCCTCGTGGGTGCAGACGGCGAAACCCACGCTGGTTCGTTTGATGTTGCCTACCTCACTGCCCTGCCGAACTTTGTGGTGATGGCAGCCAGTGATGAGGCGGAGTTGATGCATATGGTCGCGACCTGCGCGGCTTACGACAAGGGCCCCAGCGCCGTACGTTACCCGCGCGGCGAAGGCGTGGGCGTTGCCCTGCCCGCACGCGGTACACCGCTTGAGATTGGTAAAGGCCGCATGATTCGCGAAGGGACGAAAGTGGCGCTGCTAAACTTTGGCGCGCGCTTGAGTGAATGCAAGAAAGCGGCGGAGCATCTTGCGCAGCATGGCATCAACATCACGATTGCGGATGCGCGTTTTGCCAAACCGCTTGATGAAGCAATGATTCAAAATCTTGTCAAAAATCATGAGTGGGTCATTACCATTGAAGAAGGCGCGCAAGGCGGTTTTGGTTCGCATGTGATTACTACCGCGACCAACAAAGGCTGGCTGGATAGCGGCACGTGCAAGCTACGCAGCTTAGCACTGCCTGATATGTTCCAACGCCAGAATGCACCAGCGAAGCAATATGATGAAGCGGGCTTGAACGCCACGCAGCTGATTGCGACCATTACGGAATTATTGGGCGCGAAGAACGTGCCACTTCAAATAGCTGCTTAAATCTCTTCAAAGCACCAGAGCAATACCGCCTTTTGCACGTGCAGGCGGTTTTCGGCTTCGTCCCACACGGCGGATTGTGGGCCGTCGAGCACGCTATCCGTCACTTCCTCACCACGATGCGCAGGTAGGCAATGTAAGAATATCGCATCTTTTCTTGCACGGGCCATCATCGCATCATTAATCTGATAGCCCTCAAACGCTTGGCGACGGGTGAGCGTGTCATCATCCCCCATCGAGATCCATGTATCGGTCACTACCACATCCGCACCTTCCACCGCCTCTTCGGGCTTGCTGGTGAGGATGATTTTTGCGTCGTTCTTTTTGGCATCTGCCAAAATTTCCGCGTTGGGCTGAAGTGTTTTTGGGCACGCTAATTTCAAGGTGAAACCCAATTTATCGGCAGCAGTGATCCAGCTATTGGCCATGTTATTGCCATCACCCACCCACGCCACGACTTTGCCCGCAATGCTGCCAAGGCGTTCTTCGACCGTCATCACATCCGCCAGTAATTGGCAGGGGTGCAGCAGATTGGTAAGGCCGTTAATCACGGGCACGGTGGCGTATTGCGCGAGCTCCATAATCGTATTGTGACCATGGGCGCGCAGCATGATGGCGGTCACATAGCGCGACAGCACGCGCGCTGTATCGGCCACGGTTTCACCGCGCCCTAATTGCAAATCGTCTTTTTGTAAAATGAGTGCGTGGCCGCCGAGTTCGTTCATGGCCGTTTCGAAGGAGACACGCGTGCGCGTTGAATTTTTCTCAAAAATCATGGCAAGTGATTTGCCGCGCAGATTGCGCTCTTCATTGCCACGCACGGATTTGCGACGCTTAGCTTCTGCTAACAATCCATTGAGTTCTGCGGCACTCAGCGACCGCCAATCCAGAAAATGACGCATGATTTAGCCTTTCTTTAATACCGTTTCGATGATGCCGAGTGCTTCTTGCACATGGCCGATTTCAATGTTCAGTGGCGGCACGAGACGAATCACATTCGTTACCGTAGGTGCTGTGGTAAGCCCCGCTTCCAAAAGCTTTTTTGATAATGCACGCGCATCACCCACAGGCTGCAAACCAATCATCAAACCAACGCCGCGCACCTCGTTGATTTGTGCAGAATATGTTTGCTGGAGTATTTTGAGGCCACTCATTAATTCTTCGCTGATAGCTTTCACATGCGGCAGAAAATGTTTTTCCTGCATCATCTTCAGCACTTCATTGCCCACGGCCATTGCTAATGGGTTATTATTATACGTACCACCATGGCTGCCAGGCGGCAGCAGGCTTGCTATTTTTTCGGTTACAAGCACTGCGCCCAACGGAAAGCCCGCGCCAATGCCTTTGGCCGAGGTGCAAATATCCGGCGTGATGCCGGCGCGCTCAAACGCGAATAACGTTCCTGGGCGGCCATAGCCGCACTGCACTTCGTCGCACATTAGCAAAATACCCTCAGCGTCACACAGCGCACGAATCGCTTTGAGGAAATCGATGTCGAATGCACGCACGCCGCCTTCGCCCTGAATAGGCTCGAGCAAAATACCCGCCGTGTTTTTACTAAGTGCATTTTTAACGGCTGCAATGTCATTGAAAGCAACGCGATCAAATCCACCAAGTAATTGGCCGAAGCCAACGCGCGCGTAATCATTACCGCCTGCGGAGATACCGCCATAGGTGCGACCATGGAAACCGCCCTCAAACGTGATAATCCGGTGGCGATAGGGTTCGCCGTTTTCGTAATGATAACGGCGCAAAAACTTGATGCCCGCTTCCACCGCCTCGGTACCTGAGGAGCAGAAAAATACCGAGTCTGCAAAGGTGGCTTTTACGAGATTCGCGGAGAATTCTTCCAGCTCTGGCGTCATGAATTGGTTGGAGCAATGCCATAAGCGTGCCGCTTGCTTTTGCAGCACCTCAACCAAGCGCGGGTGTGAGTGTCCGAATGCATTCACCGCAATGCCTGCCGCAAAGTC
Source organism: Rickettsiales bacterium (assembly GCA_049314715.1). GTDB lineage: Bacteria > Pseudomonadota > Alphaproteobacteria > Rickettsiales > UBA3002 > JAFLDD01. The sequence continues at coordinate 14,173 of JBMOEL010000019.1, read as the reverse complement.
CAGATAATGCTTTCCAGTATCATCAATCAAATAGGCGCCTTCGCCGTGCGTCACACGCACACTCGAACGCCGATACACTGGCATATAGGGTGTAATGGTCATAAGGGATGAGCGAATACGCCAAAAGCACTAGCTTTTCAAGCGATAGCCTCGTCTAATCATGGAATAGGCAATCGCCCAGAGCACGATATTGGTGATGATAAGGACCTTCACGCCCAATAGCGGCGCGGAATCACTATACCCCGTGATGGCATAGCGGAAGCCATCAATCATATAGAAAAATGGGTTAGCGTGGCTCAAATGCTGCCAGAATTGGGGCAAATCATGAATTGAATAGAAGGTGCCCGACAAGAATGAAAGCGGTGTCACAAGGTAGTTGGTGTAGGCCGCCACTTGGTCAAAGGTTTGTGAAATAATGCCCGCAATCAAGCCCAGTAACGCCAGCATCATGCTGGAGGCGAGAATGAAGAAGAACACTGCCCACCAATGCTGAACACTATAGGGCACGAAAAACCACATCACCACCGATACAGAAATTCCCACCAGCACACCACGTGTGATGCCGCCCATCACCATCGAAAATGTGATTTCACCCGCTGAAAGCGGCGGCATGAGCAGGTCATTAATGACGCCTTGAATTTTCTGAAGCATCAGCGACGAGGAGGTATTGGCAAACGCGTTTTGCACCACCGCCATCATGATGAGTCCTGGTGCGATGAAAGCGTCGTAATGAATACCCTCGATCATGCGCGAATGTGCGCCCATAGCGAGTACCAGAATCGCCAAAAATAGCAGTGTCGTGACAACAGGCGCGGTGATGGTCTGGTTCCATACTTTCAGAAACCGCCATGTTTCACGCCTATATAAGGTGGCCAAGCCAATCCAGTTCGTTGATGTAAGCATGGATCTTGGATAACGTATTGTACGCGTCGTGCAAGAAAGAATCAGGAAACTATCTTTCTCGTCGTGCCGTCTTCATGACGGCATCCATCTTCCTTACAACAAAGCTGGACCCCGTCATACGATGGGGTGACAGAATCCTCAAGCTGCGAAACTGTAAGCTGGCGGCGCGTCGAATTGCGCATTGAAGTTACGCTGATACAGGTCTGCGACTTGTTGTTGACGCGTTGATTGATTACGCCGCGCGGCGGCTTCTGCCTGCGTGCTGCGACCAGAACCATTATCATTCACCGCGTAAAACACCCCATCACTCGCTTGCTCAAAAATCGTTTGCGCGGTGGGGGTGGAATTGGGCGTTGGCGCGTTACCTTCTTGATTAATGCCAAATAACTGCAACTCATCGCTGGGTAATATATCTGCCTTGGGTTTGGCGAGGTCTTTAAGTGTCTGTTGGCGCTGTTCAAGGCCAATAAATGCACCTTGATAGGGCGAGCGGCCATCACGCGAAACGGGCGTGACCGTTTGCTGGATGCGCTCCGCCTCAGCGGCCTGAAGGCGCGCTTTATTAGCGATTTCATCCGCACGAATTTGTTGAATAGACGCGGCTTGGCCCAGCTGCGAATAGCCTGCTGCTAGAAGCGAACTAATTGAACCATTGATTCCAGACACCACGTGCGAGGATACTTTCCTAGCTTACAACCCTTGCGGGCTGGTCCATCTCCTTGCCGTACCGCTTCCTGCGGTCTCTTGCATTGTTGGGATGATTCTATGATTTTTTCTGACACTCGTCAAAAGAAAAAGGGGTGCTTCAAGGGCACCCCTTCTATTCTCGTCATCCTCGATGAACCGCTAGGTTCAGTCGGGGATCCATGGATGCCCGAATCGCCTACGGCGCTCGAGCATGACGTTATACTATCTTCTATCACCCATAATGCGCAGCAGGTTGATAAAGAGGTAGATGAAGTCGAAATACAGCGACAATGCACCTAGTGCCGAGGCTTTCTTTACGGCTTCGCTATCATGACCCACTGAATAGTAGATTTCTTTAATCTTCTGCGTGTCATAGGCAGTCAACCCGAGCGCCAAGAATACACCCACATAGGACAGAGCGAGGTCTAAGCCGCTGGCTTTGAAGAAAAATACGTTAGCAAGCGACACCACAAATACGGCCAGTACGCCCACGCTCAAGAACGTACCCCAGCTGGTGAGGTCTTTCTTGGTGGTGTAGCCATACATGCTGAGCAGGCCAAAGGTACCTGCCGTGATGAAAAATACCTTCAGAATGCTTGCGCCCGTGTAAATAAGGAAAATCGAAAACAGCGAAAGACCCATGAGCGAAGCATAGGCCCAGAAGGTCGTTTGAACCTGAGACGCAGTCATTTTATTGACGCGGAAGGCAAGGAAAAACGCCATGGCGACTGGCGCAAGCGCGATTATCCAGCCTAGGCCAGACATGCCATAACGACCATCGGCACCTTGGGTAATCATCATGCCCAAGAATGTCTCGGACTGGCTTGCGAAATAGGCAATCACGCCCGTTAGCAGCACGCCGCTTGTCATATAATTATATACGCGCAGCATATAGGCGCGCATTCCCTCATCGCGGGCCATTGACTGGCTTTGTGCAGATGAACGATTCCAAACTTCCATGTGGGTCTCCATACATTGTTGACGTATTAGCTCGGCTAATACTTGACTCATTATATGGGATATTGGAGGGGGGTTGCAAGGGTAACTGGACATAGGCATGTCCGATTTCTGTGGATTAGTGTGGAAAGTGGCGGGCGATTAGACGCTAAGCTCAGCACTTGCAGCCGCTTCCTTGCTAGACTTTGCGGCTTCTAGGTGGCTACCATGACCAGAATGGGGTTTTAACCCCTCGGTAAAACTTTTTTGCGCTGCATCAAGCGATTGTCTTAGAGTCTCAATTTCGGATTTTAATGCATCAATTTCTGCTTTGCTTTTCGCGTCCTTATTAGCATCAATCTCTTGTTTTTGTTTACGGTGCTTGCTGAACGCGTCATTGGTAAAGAATCCAGCTATGAGGGCTGGAATACCGATTACGGCTCCCCATGCTCCCCACTTCTTTAGGCCCTTACCCTCTTCAAGCACGTGCCCCAACTTAGCAACCACGCCCATTTTGGGCTCTTTTTGCCCTCTTGGGTCCAACTGCCAATTCATATGCGCTTCTTTATGTGCGCTGTACGTATCCTGAACCAGCAAATCCACCGCTTCTAGCGCAAAAGCACCGCCAACTACAGCTGCGCCAAGCGGCGCGAGCTTGTAGAGGTCTTTCTCTCGCTCTTTGAACTCTTCTTCTGGTGTTCTTCGTTTGGCCATAGATTTCCTATAAAGCTTGTGTAGCGTTTTCTGCCATTATTTGCTGTGCCTCTACCGCGCTGGCATGGCTGCCATGCTCGGCATGCGATCTCAGACCGTCGGTAAAACGCCTGCGGTGCTCGCCCACTTCGGCGGGTAATGCTTGTTGCTCGACCGCCATGGTTTGGACCATTCCCGCCGCTTGACCAAGCTGCACCCGCGCTTCATCGCGCTCGGCTCTCAGTTGGTTGAATTGCTGCTCACCTCTTTCAGCTTTCTTCCACCCATTATAGGCACCGTAAATCTGCGCTCCCAAACCAACTACGCTTATACCGATTAGAGCTGGTACGTTCCCACCAACCAAGAAAAATACTGGCACAAGCACTAGGCTAGAGATTAGTCCCCATATCCCCCACCCAGCAAAAGCACCGCCGATTTTACTCGTACCCGAATATTCCTCGGTACTGGTATTTCCTTGTGCCACAATAGCCTCATATGTTTCTAATTCACTGACTATTCTGCCACTCCTACCCTCTATGTTGTGTGAAGGTTTTGTGAAGAAACAGGCATTTTAGGCCTTGATTTACCCATAAAACCTGCTTATACACCCCTTCCCCTCACGGGGTTGGGTCCAGGCTAATGGCATGCCTTGGGAACCAGTAAACGGGCATCGGAGCCCACAACAATGGAGAGTCAAATGCCGAAACTAAAGTCCAAAAGCGGGGCGAAGAAGCGTTTTTCCTTCACCGCAACTGGCAAGGTTAAAGCTAACCAAGCTGGTAAACGTCACATGATGCGCCGCCGTTCAAAGCGATTCATTCGCGATCAACGTGGCACCACGATTCTGAATGATTCAGATTCGCGTATCGTCAAAAAATTCCTCCCCTACGGTTAAGGAGCAGCATCATGGCACATGTAAAACGTGGTGTGACCGCTAGAGCGCGTCACAAAAAAGTTCTCAAAATGGCGAAGGGCTATCGTGGCCGTTCGAAAAATTGCTTCCGCGCAGCGGCAAGCAAAGTGGAAAAAGGTCTGCAGTACCAGTACCGCGACCGTCGTACACGCAAGCGTAACTTCCGCGCTCTGTGGATTCAGCGTATCAACGCTGCGGCACGTGAGCACGGTTTGGTGTACTCGCAATTCATCAACGGCCTGAACAAGGCGGGTGTGGTGCTTGACCGTAAGGTTATGGCAGACATCGCGGTGCATGACGCACCCATGTTCAAAGCACTGGCTGAACAGGCAAGTGCGGCGCTCAAAGCCTAAATTAAAAGGGGCGCTTTCCAGCGCCCCTTTTTTCTTCTACTCATTCCCGCATGACAGAAAATAAAATACAATTCACTGCCACTGTTGCGGCTGCTACTCCAGATAGCAGCTTTGGAATCACGACCGCAGAAATCAAAAATGCAGAGATTAAAAACCTAGTTATTGAGGCGGTCACAGCTAGTGCGGCCGCTGCATCATCCAAAGCGTTGCAAGACGTGAAGGTTGCCTACTTAGGTAAGAGCGGCTCACTGAGCGGTCATGAATATTTTCGCTCGATTAAAGACGCGACACCCGAGGGCAAAAAAGAAATTGGCGCGGATCGCACGGCCGCCACGCGCATTGTAACAGAAGCGATTGAAGCTAAGGAAGCTGAAATCGCCGTTGCCGAACTCAATGCAAAACTCGCCAATGAAACGATGGATGTTTCATTGCCGCCGCTACCCGCGACGACTGGCACGATTCACCCCATCACGCAGGTGATTGAAGAACTGACCGCGATATTCGCTGATTTTGGTTTCAGCGTAGCCGAAGGTCCCGAGGTGGAAGACGACTTTCATAACTTCACGGCACTGAACATTCCTGAGTCGCACCCTGCCCGCCAGATGCATGATACCTTCTATCTGCAAGGTAATGGCGGCGAGCACCCAGTGCTGCGCACCCATACATCGCCCGTGCAAATCCGCACCATGGTAAATGAGAAACCTCCGATTCGCATCATCGCACCAGGCAGCACCTATCGTTCGGATTCGGATATGACACATACGCCGATGTTCCACCAAATCGAAGGCCTCGTGATTGATAAGGGGATTCACATGGGGCACCTGAAAGGGCTGCTGCATGACGTGCTGGCAGCGTTCTTCGGCCTCGAGAAAGTGCCAATGCAATTCCGCCCGAGCTTCTTCCCCTTCACCGAGCCTTCGGCGGAAGTTGATATTGGTTGCAAGCGCGGCAAGGACGCGCTGGTGATTGGCGAAGGCAATGATTGGCTTGAAATCCTTGGCTGCGGCATGGTGCACCCGAACGTGCTGAAAAATTGCGGCCTCGACCCCGCGGAGTGGCAAGGCTTTGCCTTTGGCTTCGGTATCGAGCGCCTCGCGATGCTGAAATATAATATTCCTGATTTGCGCACCTTCTTCGCGGGTGATTTGCGCTGGCTGAAACATTACGGCTTCAAGCCTCTCGATATTCCCTCACTCGTGAAGGGAGTTGTCGCATGAAGTTCGCTTACTCCACATTAAAGCGTTTCTTGGAAACCGATGCATCGCTCGAGCAAATCTGCAAAACCGCGACCATGATTGGTTTGGAGCTTGAAGGCATCGAAGACAAGTCAGAACAATTAAAACCATTCGTTGTTGCAGAAATTCTGGAAGCAACGAAACATCCCAACGCTGACAAGTTACAAGTATGCAAAGTGAAGACCGCCACAGGCGATCTGCAAATTGTATGCGGCGCGCCGAATGCGCGGGCGGGCATTAAGGTCGCGCTGGCGAATGTCGGCGTTACTATTCCGAATGGTAATTTTGAAATCAAAAAAGCCAAAGTGCGTGATGTGGAATCGCAAGGTATGCTCTGCTCGGCGGATGAGTTAGGTTTGGGTGGCGACAGTGCCGGCATTATCGAGCTTCCGCTTGATGCAAAAATTGGCGATTCGATTGTCGATGTGCTTGGCCTGAATGACCCCATCATTGATCTCAACATCACCGCAAATCGTGGTGACTGCATGGGTGTGATGGGTATTGCACGCGATATCGCGGCGACGGGCATTGGTAAATTCGTAACCCAGCAGCCTGAAGCATTCAGCGAAGGCAGCGAGACTTATCCGATTACGATTGAAGATACAGAGGGCTGCCCTGCATTCCGTGGCCGCATGATTCGTGGCGTAAAGAATGGCCAATCACCCGCATGGCTGCAACACACACTCACTGCTGCGGGTATGCGCCCGATTTCGGTGTTGGTGGACATCACCAATTACCTGACGCTGGTTTATGGCCGCCCTGCGCATGTCTATGACCTCAAAAAACTCAAGGGCACACTGCGTGTACGCAAAGCAAAAGATGGCGAAACGTTTGAGGCACTGAATGATAAAACATATAGCCTCAACACGCAGTGTTGCGTGATTGCCGACGATTCGGGCGTGATTGGTCTTGGCGGTATCATGGGCGGCAAGTCCACCGCCGTTGATGAGAACACGACCGACGTGCTGCTCGAGATTGCATTGTTCAACCCACTTCGCATTGCCAAGTCTGGCCGCGCGTTACAGATTGATTCGGACGCACGTTCGCGTTTCGAACGCGGCGTGCCAAGCAAAGGGCTTGAGCCAGGTGATATCGGCGCGACGTCGATGATTCTGGCGCTGGCTGGTGGTAAAGCCGAAGAAAGTAACTTTGTCGGCGCGTTGCCTGAGCATGTTGCACCAATAGCCTTCGACGCAAAAGCCATCAACGCGTTAGGCGGCACAAATATCGCCGAAGCAGAGATGGTGAAGATTCTTTCGTCACTCGGTTTTGAAATCAATGGTGGTAATGTCACCGTTCCAACGTGGCGTCATGATGTCACAATGCTGGCCGACCTCGCCGAGGAAGTGCTGCGTATTCATGGATACGACAATATCCCTGCTGTTTCGCTTCCGAAAGCGACGAGCGTTTCCAAACCTGCAGTGAATACTGCGCAGCAACGTCTTTCGACACTTCGTCGTGCAGCGGCTTCGCGTGGCCTTCACGAAACCCATAGCTGGGGCTTTGTTTCCGACGCGCAAGCAAAAGCATTTGGTGGCCAAGCCGAAGAGCTTCGCTTGCTGAACCCTATCAGCGCCGATCTTTCCATCATGCGCCCGAATTTGCTGCCGCACTTGATTGACGCGGTGAAGCGCAACGCCGCGCGCGGCCAAAACAGCATTGCGATTTTTGAAGCAGGTGCGACCTTCCAGAATATTACGCCGACGGGTCAGAAAAATGTCGTCGCGGGCGTGCGTGCAGGTTTGAGGCATGGATTTTCCCATCTAGGTTCGCCCAATGCTGATGTGTTGGATGTGAAGGGCGATGTATTCGCGTTGCTCGAAGCGGCGGGTTATGACGCTTCGAAACTTACCGTTACGCGCGATGTACCTGCGTGGTACCACCCTGGTCGTGCGGGTGCGATTGCGATGGGTAAGAATGTGCTGGCGACGTTTGGTGAGTTACACCCTGCGACCTTGAAAGCACTCGATTGTGACGTGAAAGTGATGGCGTTTGAATTACATGTGGATGCGATTCCGTTGCCAAAAGCCGCTAAACGCAAAGCCCTCACCGTCTCGGATTTCCAACCCGTGACGCGCGATTTCGCATTTATGGTAGATTCCACGGTGCTCTCGTCTTTCTTAGTCGCGGCAATTGCCAAGGCCGAGAAAGTGCTGATTCGCGATATCGCCATCTTCGATGTGTATGAAGGCAATAAATTGCCAGAGGGCAAAAAATCGATTGCGGTTTCGGTAACACTTCAAGCGGATGACCGCACGCTGACCGACGCTGAAATCGAAAAAACTTCACAAGCCATTATCACAGCTGCGATGGGCATTGGCGCGACGCTACGGTAATGAAAAGATTATTTAGATTTATTGTATTATGGCTATCAACTATTGTCGTACTTATTATCGCGTTCATATTCTTGGGCTGCTTCAGTATTCATCCTGAATCTGATTACCCCATTCAGAATAGCTGCGCTGGGACTTCCATAACGTATGAAGGCTTTCTTCCATATTTATGGGAAAGCCTTTTAGGGTAGATCTTTCGTCACTTTCGCCAGTTTGGCCGCCCACATATTATCAATGAGATTAGGGTAACGCCTGCCGTTCTCTTCGGCGCGTTTACGCGCAGCGGCGATTTGTTCAGGCGTGAGTTTGGTGGATTTACCCTTCTTTTCGGGCTTTTGCTCCCAAGGTTTCTTGGTCATGCGTTACGCTTAACGATGGTCACATGCCCCATTTTTCGGCCAGCGCGCGATTCGGTTTTGCCGTAGAGATGCACGTGGGCTTCGGGCTGTTTGGCGTATTCCTGCCATTGCTGCCATTCATCACCGAGCAAGTTTATCATTTCGCATTTACTGCGCGCCGTGGTGTCGCCCAGCGCCCAACCGCAAATGGCACGGATATGTTGTTCGAATTGTGAGGTTGGCGCACCGTCCATCGACCAATGACCGGAGTTATGCGGGCGCGGCGCAAGCTCATTCACCAGCAAACCATCTTTCGTTACGAAAAGCTCGACGGCTAATAGCCCAACGACATCCAGTGCTTCTGCTAAAATTTTAGCGATGCGGACCGCGTCCGCCTGATGCGCATCGATGAACGGCGCAGGCGCGATGGTCTTATGCAGAATGTGGTCGCGGTGGATATTCTCAACGAGCGGATAACAACGCGCCTCACCATTTGTTGAACGCGCCACGATGATGGAAGCCTCCGCTGAAAAATTGATAAACCCTTCGAGCACACACTCGCTTTTTCCTAAGGACTCCCATGCGGCCATAGCTTGTGCGGCATCTTTTATCACGGCTTGGCCTTTACCGTCATAACCAAGCTCACAGGTTTTGAGGACACTCGGTGTGCCAATTGTTTTAATGGCTTCCGCTAATTCTTGCTCATTACGCACGGGCGCGAATGGCGCCGTCTGAATACCCTGCGCTCTGATGAATTCTTTCTCACGCAGCCTGTGGCGCGTCGTGAAAAGCACATTGGGGTTCGGGCGCACGGCAACGATTTTCTCAAGCATGGTCAGTGTTTCGCTTGGCACATTTTCAAATTCAAACGTTACGACATCCACCGCCTCACCAAAGGCGCGTAGTGCATTTGCGTCTTGATAGGCACCGACAGTCGTTGCAAACGCAACGTGTGATGCGGGTGAGTCTTTTTCGGGGGTGTAGATATGCGTTTTATAGCCCATGCGCGAAGCAGCGCGTGCGAGCATGCGCCCAAGCTGACCGCCGCCTACAATGCCGATAGTTGAACCTGGAGGAACGATATTCATTGTTTTTTAAACTTATGTTTATTGATAAGTGATTCTATATCGTTTTGTTCTCCATCTATTTCTAGATCTACAATATCTAAGGGCATCCACACTTCGGGATCACCATTGAGGTCAGTTAAAGACGTTTGTCGCCAAGTTCTTCCTGTTTTTGTATCAATAAGATATGTGTCTTTTCTAGCAATACTTCCAAGTACAATTTGGTAACGACCAATTTCACTTTCTGTTTTTTCTATTTTATCTGGAAAACAGCCACTAACTAAAAAAGCTAAAGGCAGAAAAAGAAGGGTATTTTTACGCTTCATGTAATTTATCCCTAATAAAGTTATTTAGGCTCCAGCGCCACGGATTTAGTCTGCTGCTCGCGCCATTTCGCCAAACGCTTGGCAAGTGCTGCGTCTTCCAGCGCGAGAATCGACGCTGCAAGCAACGCTGCGTTCGCTGCGCCATGCTCACCAATTGCCAGTGTGCCGACGGGAATTCCCTTTGGCATTTGCGCGATGGACAATAATGCGTCCATCCCATCCAATGATTTGCTGAGTACGGGAACGCCCAATACGGGCAACGCCGTCATCGCAGCGGTCATGCCGGGAAGATGCGCCGCACCCCCTGCCCCAGCGATAATGATTTTTAAGCCGCGTGATTTCGCGCCCGTTGCGTATTCATAGAGCCTTTTAGGTGTGCGGTGTGAGGAAACAATTTTCTGTTCATTGGAAACACCGAGCTCTTTCAGGATGTCGGCAGCGTGCTTCATCGTCGCCCAATCGGACTGCGAACCCATAATGATTCCAACGCTTGGCGCGGATTTGACTGTTTTCTTTTTGAGCTTTTTTGCCATAGGCGGGCACCATACAACGTCGCTTTGCAACGGTCAATCAACGGGTTGCAGGCATGGTTTATTTAGATTATGTCTAGGTACATGAAAATCGCTGTCGCAAAAGAAACCAATGCCCTCGAAGCCCGCTGCGCCCTTTCGCCCGCGGAAGTGAAGAAACTTATCGCACTCGGCGCGGAGGTGCGTGTTGAAACAGGGGCTGGCTTAGGCTCCTCCATTTCGGATGAGCAATTTAAGGCCGCAGGTGCAACCATTACCACTTCTTTCAAAGAAGCCTATGCGGGTGCGGATATTGTATTGAGCATTAATATGCCAAGCGCGGAGCAGATTGCCGCTATCCCAACTGGTGCTCACCTGATTGGCATGTTGGCGCCGCTGGATAAGGAAACGGACTTCGCGCCGATTTTGAAACAAAACATCCACGCCTACGCGATGGAATTGCTGCCACGTATTTCACGTGCGCAGTCGATGGATATACTTTCATCACAATCCAACCTTGCGGGCTACCGCGCGGTAATTGAGGCGGTGGCGACTACCAGCAAAGTCGTGCCGATGATGATGACAGCGGCAGGAACCGTGCCACCAGCGAAAGCATTGGTGCTTGGCGCGGGCGTTGCGGGCTTGCAAGCAATTGCAACGGCTAAGCGCCTTGGTGCAGTCGTAAGTGCGTTTGACGTGCGCCCTGCCGTTAAAGAGCAAGTCATGTCACTCGGTGCGAAATTTGTGGAAGTGCCTGCCGAAGAAGGTGGCGAGACGGCAGGCGGCTACGCTAAAGAAATGAGCGAAGAGTATAAAAAGAAGCAAGCGCAGCTGATTCACGACACACTCAAAACCCACGACATTGTTATTTCCACCGCACTCATTCCAGGCAAACCTGCGCCGGAACTGATTACTGAGGCGATGGTGAAAGACATGAAAGCAGGCAGCGTGATTGTGGATTTGGCTGCGGCTTCGGGCGGTAATTGCAAACTCACCAAGCGTGATGAAATCACTGTAGCGCATGGCGTGACTTTGATTGGCCATACGAATTTACCAAGCCGTGCGGCGAGTGATGCGACACCGCTTTTCGCGCGTAACCTTTATAACTTCATCTCGACACTCATGGTGAATAAGGAAAAGCAATTTGCCGTGAATTGGGAAGACGAGTTGATTAAAGGCACACTCGTGGCCAAAGACGGCCAATTGGTTCACCCGATGGTGAAAGGCGCATAATATGACCGACCTCACAACCGCTACCGAAAAAGCGCAAGAACTCGCAACCGAACTGGCAACACTGCAAGCGCAGACAGCCGCACATGGTGCAGGTGTTGACCCATTCGTCTTTGGTGTCGCTGTATTCGTGCTCGCCTGTTTCGTGGGTTATTATGTGGTGTGGCGCGTCACACCTGCACTCCACACACCGCTGATGAGCGTGACCAATGCTATCTCGGGCATTATCATTGTCGGCGCGATTGTGGCGCTGGGACCTGAGGGTTTTGGCTTCTCGCACATACTCGGCTTCATCGCGGTGATACTCGCTTCCATCAACATCTTCGGCGGCTTCGTGGTGACACAGCGCATGCTGGAAATGTTCAAGAAGAAAGAGAAGAAATAGCATGAGCAACCTCGCCACCATCGCCTATCTCGTTGCTGCTGTGTGTTTCATCATGGCATTGCGCGGCTTGTCGTCACCGTCGTCGGCGCGTCAGGGCAACTTATATGCCATCGCTGGAATGGTGATTGCGGTCATCACGACCCTCACCCTTCCGGTTGTGAAGGGCTACCTGCTCATCGTGCTGGGTATTGCCATTGGCGGAACCATCGGCACGATTATCGCCAAGCGCATCGCGATGACAGCCATGCCGCAATTAGTCGCGGCCTTCCACTCACTCGTGGGTATGGCAGCGGTGCTGATTGCGATGGGCGCACTCTGGTCGCCCGAGGCTTACGGCATTGGCACCACGGGTAACATCCATTTTGGCAGCCTGATTGAAATGTCGCTCGGCTCTATCATCGGTGCGATTACGTTTTCGGGTTCGGTGATTGCCTTCGCGAAACTGCAAGGCCTCATGTCTGGCTCGCCTATTCGCTTCCCCATGCAGCACCAGATCAATGCGGTGCTTGGCGCGGCGGCGGTTGTGCTACTCATTATCTTCTGCGGCACCGAGTCGAAAGAACTCTTTATATTGATGACGTTAATTGCATTTGCACTTGGTGTGCTGCTCATCATCCCGATTGGTGGGGCGGATATGCCCGTGGTGGTCTCGATGCTTAACTCATACTCAGGCTGGGCAGCGGCGGGGATTGGTTTTACGCTGGGCAATCCCCTGCTCATCATTGCGGGCGCGCTCATTGGTGCGTCGGGTGCGATTCTCTCCTACATCATGTGCAAGGCGATGAACCGATCGATTATCAACGTCATCTTTGGCGGCTTCGGGCAGACTGCGTCTGCGGGCGAAGCATCATCTTCGAAAGATGAGAGACCTGTTAAGTCAGGCTCCGCGGAAGATGCTGCCTTCCTGTTATCGAATGCGGACTCGGTGATTATCGTGCCAGGTTACGGCATGGCCGTTGCGCAAGCACAGCACGCCGTGCGTGAGCTTGCCGAAACGCTGGAGCATAAGGGCGTGAAGGTGCGCTATGCAATTCACCCCGTGGCGGGTCGTATGCCGGGGCACATGAACGTGCTGCTCGCAGAAGCAAACGTGCCGTATGATAACGTGGTCGAGCTTGAGGAAATCAATAACGACTTCTCAACCACCGATGTGGTCTATGTGATTGGCGCGAATGACGTGACGAACCCAGCAGCAAAAAGTGACCCGAAAAGCCCCATTTACGGCATGCCTGTGCTCAACGTGGCAGATGCGCGGAACGTGATTTTCAATAAACGCTCGATGGCTGCGGGTTATGCAGGTATTCAAAACGAGCTATTTTATAAAGATAACACGATGATGCTGTTTGGTGATGCGAAAGTAGCAACCGAGCACCTCGTCAAAGCGCTCAAGGATTTGTAGTAATAAAAAAGGCGCCTGCTAAGGCGCCTTTTTCGTTAGTCTAAGCTTACATACTATGTGGTGCGAGCTGGGGATTGGGGCGGACGAGCGCTGCCTGGAGTTGCTGTCTGAATTAGGTCTGCATGTTGTATATTACCGCCAGCCTGCGTCAATTGTTGACGAATAGCTTCAATCTCATTACGGCCAGCTTGGGTAAATTGCAGCTTTTGCATGCGCGATGCGAATGCCGTGCGTTCTTCTTCGGTAAGACTTCCATCTCCGCCAGAACCTTCAATGATACGCGCAATATTAGCATTACTAGCATTAGCTGCTAAAAATCCATTCGCCCGTGTAATGAAAGTCTGCATGGACTGACTATTGGGGCGTGCCATGGCCTCACGCAAATGCGCTGCGTTGTCAGAACTGTTATTTACCGTTACCACCCCTACTACCTCTGACGGGACCCGATCAAGTCTGACGCGTTCACCATTTGCCCTTACCTCTTCGGAAGGCATAGTGAGTTTTGTAATATCGCTAGTTGGTGCAGGACTTTGAGCTACTTGAAGAGAGTTTGAATCAGTTGGTTCTCCAGCACCAAGCAATGGATATTGACTCGCTGTTGCGGGAGGAGACGCAGGTGCGGAGGGTGACAACGAGGGCGCCGCACTAGCATGCGGCGCAACAGAAGTTGCTACTTGAATAGGACGAGTCGTAATCGATTCTACCAATCGCTGTTCAGCTAAATCAATAGACTCCCTCGAGACTTGTGGAGGCACAGCACTAAGCGCAGAAAGTGAGTGGCCTCCAGCAACAGAGCGTTGATAGACTGGGCTGGCAATTAAAGATGCGGCAATATCATTACCAAGATCTCTGGTATTATAACCAGCGCC
>JBMOEL010000018.1:0-20928 GCA_049314715.1 Rickettsiales bacterium | reverse complement strand
CACGGCATTGATTAACATTGCTGCTGGCCATACCATTACGCTGGCGGGTGTAACAAATACGCTCACGAGTAGTGATTTCAACTTCGGCTAGTCGTTCACCTAAACCCTTGCCCTTGCTCTTTAAAGACACTACATAGTCTTGGCCTAATAACTGACTAGGTCATTGAGCTCGGGGGTTGTGCGTGGATAGCTTTACGGAATGGTTGCACCATATTGCAGATTGGCTGGTGCTGTTTGTACATCATCTAGGGTATTTCGGTATTTTCATTATGACGTTCGTGGAATCCACGTTCGTGCCCATTCCTGCCGAAGTCACCATGATTCCTGCGGGCTACCTTGTACAACAAGGAGAGATGAATTTCTGGATTGTGTTGGCCTCGAGCATCGTTGGAACGGTGGGTGGCGCTTACTTCAACTATTGGCTCGCGAAGCGTTATGGTCGTGATTTATTCATACGCTATGGAAAATATCTAATGATGACACCTGAAAAGCTCGAGAAATTGGAGCGATTCTTTGCCAAGCATGGTGTGATTTCAACGTTCACAGGAAGACTGCTGCCCGGTATTCGCCATTATATTTCGTTCCCTGCAGGTCTGGCTAAAATGAATGTGCAGAAATTCGTTGCTTACACGGCGCTGGGTGGTGCCATTTGGATGACGGTGCTACTATTATTGGGTTACTATATTGGCGAGAATAAAGAGCTAATGACCCACTATCTGCCACGCATTAAAGTCATCATGATTTCTGTGCTGGTATTGGGTGCGGCCATTTATATCTGGCGCCACAACAAATCAGAAAACGCTTCTAAGTAAGCACTGCCGATGCAACGTGAAATGTCACGAGTGCTGCGATATAGGCCAGTGCTGTAAGGTAGAAGAAGCTAATCCACATGGTTTTACGGCTGGTCTCGCGCTTGATAACGGCAAGCGTTGCGATGCATTGTGGCGCGAAGATATACCACGCCAGAAATGACAAAGCCGTAGGTAGTGACCATGCGTTACGCAACGTTTCGGCCAGCGACGATTCCAGATTCGCATCGCTAATGGCATAGACCGCGCCCAGTACCGCAACCGCAACTTCGCGCGCCGCCATACCTGGGATAAGCGCGATGACCATTTGCCAGTTAAAGCCAATGGGCGCAAAAAGTGGTGCAAGGAATTGGCCGATCATGCCCGCGTAGGATTTCTCAATCGGTTGCTCTGGGAAGGTTGAGAGAATCCAGATGATGACCATGATGATGAAGATAGTTGTACCCGCACGGCGCAGGAAGACTTTCGTGCGCTCAAGCAAGCCAAACACGATATTGCGCCATGCAGGGATTTTGTAGCTGGGAAGCTCCATCACGAAGCTATCCATCACATTGCGGAACGTAAGTTTTTTGAGGACATACGCGACGATGAGGCCAGAGATGAGACCCGCCGCGTATAGGCCGAACATGACGAGGCCCTGCAAATTGAACCAACCAACGGCGCGGTCAGGAATGAATGCGGCGATGATGAGGGTGTAAACAGGAATGCGCGCTGAGCAGGTCATGAGTGGCGCAATGAGAATGGTGAGAAGGCGGTCATGTTCAGCTTTGATGGTGCGGGTTGCCATGATGCCCGGAATCGCGCAGGCAAACGATGAGAGCAGGGGAATGAAGGCGCGGCCATGCAGGCCGACACCACCCATCATGCGGTCGAGCAGGAAGGCGGCGCGCGCCATATAGCCTGAATCTTCTAGGATGAGGATGAAGAAGAACAGCACCAGAATTTGTGGTAGGAAAATAATCACACTGCCAATGCCGGCGATGATACCGTCCGCGAGTAAGCTTTTGAGATACCCGTCGGGCAGGGTTGTATTCACCCATTCAGCAAGCCACATGACACCTGCATCGATTTGATCCATCGGCCATGCGGACCAGCTAAATACAGCTTGGAAGACGAGGAACATCAGGCCGACCAAAATGGTCAGACCTGCGACGGGGTGAAGCAATACGCGATCAATCGCGAAGCTGGTAACGGCAGGAAGACCGTAAGCAACACCTGCTTTGTCGAGATGCGATAATGCTTCGCGATGTAAATCGCGCATTTGATTATTGGTGGGGATGGTGGCGCAAATCGTATCGGGTTTTTTATGTGCGCTGGCGAGCGTTGTATCAATGGCTTCGAGCAGGCCTTCAATCTGCCCGCGACGTACGGCAATGGTTGGTACTACTTGAATACCGAGGGTTTTAGAGAGCGCGGCGCAATCAATCGTAAAGCCGCGACGTTCCGCAATATCAACCATATTGACGGCAAGAATCATCGGTATGCCGAGGGATTTAAGTTCGAGGGCGAAACGTAAATGGAGTTTTAGATTGGTCGCATCCGCCACGCAGATGATGAGGTCAGCAATACCGACGGAAGGGAGGCGACCTAGAATGACGTCACGTGCTACGACTTCATCGGGGCTATGGGCGCGTAGGGAGTAGGTGCCCGGTAAGTCGATGATGCGTACCGGGCTGCCGTTGGCGGTATGCGTCGTGCCCTCTTTATATTCTACGGTGACGCCGGGATAGTTGGCGACTTTCTGACGGCTTCCCGTGAGGCGATTGAACAGTGCTGACTTACCCGCATTCGGGCAACCCGCAAGAATAATGGTGGGGTAAGATTTTTCGATCATAAGATTTCTACGGTGACGGTTTCTGCTTCGCTACGGCGCATGGCAACAACATGGCCTTCGACCAACACGGCGATGGGGTCGCGGCCAAAAGGACCTTCATGAAGCAGGGTCACTTCTAGCCCTTCGGATAAACCCATCTCGATGATTTTTTGTTTCATTGATTCGTCGCTGGCGATGGCGGTGATGCGGGCGCGGGTCGACTTTGGCAACTGTGTTAAGAGTATTGACATGCCTGTTCGCTACTGCAAATCATTCGCATGTGCAAGCCTAAACTGTTACTAAATCTCCCGTTTTTTGGTCAACTTCTATGGTACGGCCATCGGGGAAGCGTATGGCAACGGAAGGGCAGACTTCTGGCGGTTCTGGGGCGAATGGAACGCTGTCTAGCTGAGGGTTGAACCACGTGAAGCTATTGCTTTGAGTAGGCGCTGGTTCTGCTTCCACCAGCTCGTGGATGGTATCGCTGCACTGGTCGATAATCGTAATTTTCATGCATAAATCCTAATCGGTTTTCGTAAAAAAATCTGCATTGCAATGCGAAAAGTGCCTAAAAAACCTCACGATTGTCATACGCCTGTCACATTGCTGTGTAACTATGGGAGGTAGTAAGAAAGGTGTCTGAATGACCGACCGCTCGGCCATAAGCAACGACGCATCACGCGAAGAGGATAAGGCGCGTGAGGAAGAAGCGTTGCGCAAGACGAAAGAAGAGAAACGGCTGGATGTCTTAAATGATCCGCTGATTGTTGAATATGCGCGCCTCAAAAATGAAACGGAAGAATGGCGCAGAGATACGATTAATGTATTGCCTGATTTTATTATTAATCACTCCAGTAATGCTTTAGGCGCTCTTCACATGTCTGCTGAAATGCTGATGTTGAAGTCGGCTGGCATTGATTACATGACCACTCCAGAAAAATCGCGGAGCTGGCATCATTATCTCACCGAGCCACCGAAAAACGTATTCAAAGCGATTGTTGGTGAGTCGGGCTTTAAGCGTACGGAACCGACGTTACTCAAAGAAGTTCAGGCATTCTTTGATGTCGATAAAGCTTCTGACAAAGACTGGGCAAAAGCGCTTAAGGCTGTTGAAGGTCAAGTAGATCCTAAGACAAAAAAACCCCTTGAAGCAAAGCTCATTAATCGTATGCAAACCCGTGCAACGGCTATGGGTATTGTGGGCTGGGGCCTCAGCATGGTGTTGCCTGAGAATAAAGAGAAGCCCGAAGAAATTGAGCGCATGACGCGCATGCTCAAGGAAAACCCACTAGGCTATGTGGGCACGCGCATGTGGCAAGCAGTCGATTTTACGCACTGGAGTGATAATAAGGCGCAGCTAACAGGTGGCTCTGTGTTGATTGGTGGCGTCTTTTCGACATTAGGTGCGTGGCGTGGCACCATCAAAGGTGGCGGGAGTCAGGCTTACTACCTCAATAAGGCGTATGCGTTTCAAGGCTGCCTAACGATGCTTGCAGGTGCGGCGGCACTATTAGGTGTGACTAAGGAAGATTCGTATCGTAATTTTGGTACGATTATGATGGGCAAAATACCCCTGCTTCCTGCCAATATCGGCAAACGCTTTACGATTAACAGCAAGGGTAAGACAGATCCGAATCGCTGGTATTATACGGGCGCGCATGGATTGTTCCAGACACAAAACACGGCAGGATTCCTGATTGGTGGTGCGCAAAAAGCTGCAGATGGCACCATCATGGATCAGAAGGCGATTCGCGATGATGCTAAGCATAAGGTGCTTCAAGAAAAAAGCGCCAAGAAAGATGGGATCAATCAATCGTCAACTGCCGTTTCGGAGCAGCAGGCTGACCCAAAAGAAGAGAAGCCTAAAGATAAAAAGCAAGAGCGCTTGCTAGCGGATCCGTTTGTGACTGAGTATGCGCGCTTCAAGAATGAGTGGAGTGAATGGCGCAGAGATAGTATCCAATTCTTACCTAATTTTATTGTCAACAATTCGTCTAATACCGTTGGCGCGGCACAACTCGTTGCTGAAGCCCTGATGTTCAAATCGACTGGAAATGATTTCTTCGAGATTAAAAAGATTTTGAATGGCGATAGGGTAACGCTCACCCCTCAAACTCCAGTTGATTACGTCACGTTCCCGATTCGCAATATCTTCGGTAGTGTGTTTGGTAGAACGGGTGCGGCGAATCTTTGGCAAGTGAATGATGGTGGCGTTGTTCGTAAGGCCTCTGAAATCCAAGATTATGTTGTCTACCCTCTCAAAAATATCTGGAAGGCGTTACCCAAAACGCCGTCGGCTATGAAAGAGGGATGGCTAAATTTCGTTGATCTAAAACGTGCAACAGCGATCGATAGCGCGGGAGGACGACAGTTGGTAAATAACATGTCGGCGCGGTCAGGTTTCTCAGGAATTTTGGCAATGACGGCAGCTACGTTGCTACCAGATGAAAAAGATACGGTAGAGAAAACGTATGAAAACACGGAAAAGGCAAAAAACAATCCCGTCGGTTATGTATTGGAGCGTTATGGTCAGGCGGTGAATCCATTTGCATGGTGGGAACATAAGCGCCAGTTTGCAGGGTTGGGTATGTCGTTTGCGGGAGGATTCTCAGCATTATCTGGGCTTCGTCAGATTGAGAATTTAGCTGGTGGTGCACAAAGATATATTAGCAACCCGTGGCAGATAGCTGGTGGGGTGATTTCGTTTGTTGCCGGACAACAGCTGCTCTTGTCGGTGGATAGTCAACAAGCTTGGACGAATTTTGGTCAAACCCAGTTGCTGCGTTTGACGACCTTGCCAAATAGTATTGCCCATAGATTTTCTAAAAATGAACAAGGTGCCGATTGGTATCTTGGCGCACAATCCACCATGGTGGGTAAAAATATTCTGGCATCCATGATTGGTGGTGCTGAGAAAAAAGACGATGGGACGATTATTGACCATCAAGAGATTCGCAAAGAAGCGCTTAAAAAAGTGCAGGAAGAAATGAAGCATAAGCCGAAAAAGACCATTTTCGGTGGCAAGAAGCATGAAACGGTTGAGCATGCACCATTGCAGCATAAAGAGCTTGGTTCTAACTTAGCATAAAAAAGGCGCCACTAATGTGGCGCCTTTTCTTTCCTCATTCACGAAAGATTATTTCTCTGCTTTGAATTCAATCTCCACGCGGCGCTCTTTGGCCATGCAGGAAATTTTAGCGTCACGCGTGCCAGTTTCGCAGCCGGCTTCTGGTGCGGATTTTCCTAAACCTTTTACTTCGGCCAAGGTGCTGTCGAGGCGAGATTTGCTGTCTAGGTATGCTTTGACGGCAGCGGCACGATGATTTGCTAACTCTTCGTTATAGCTGCTGGTGCCGAATTGATCGGTGAAACCATGTATGCGTACATCAGCAATCGCTTTCGAGGCGTTAATAATGTTGGCTAACTCGTCGAGCTTACCCGCAGATTCCATCGTCAGCTTGTCGCTATCGAAATCGAAGTAGATGGTACGTGCTTCGAGTGAAATCACGGGTAATGCAGGAGCAGGGGCTGGTGCAGGGGCTGCAACCGGTGTTGGCTTAGGCTCTGGTGGTGGAACGTATGGTGCGCAAGGGTCGCCAGCGTTCATCCATTTGGTGCGGACACATTCGCCGTTTGTATCGCCGACGAAGGATTTATTTTTGGTGAATGCTGCGTCTTGATCGATAGCGAATGCTGCAGGTGCAGTAAAAAGCATGGTCATACTGGCGGTGGCGAGAAGTAAGTGGCGCATAAGGCCTCCTTTGATTGATTGAGTAGGCAGCATAGAGGAATAATATAAGGGGGCAATGTGTTTCATGGGGAATTTGTCTTGCCTATGTATATGACGTTTGGCCTCTAAGCCGCTATTTTCAGCCGCTTTTTACCAACCGATTTCTCAATCGACTCAATCATGAGCCCTGCGATATCCATTCCGCTTACGGATTCGATGCCTTCAAGCCCTGGTGAAGAGTTGATTTCGAGCACTTTAGGACCTGAAGCGGAGCGGATGATATCGACGCCTGCGACCTTGAGGCCCATAATCTTCGCAGATTGAAGAGCAATTTTGCGTTCTTCGGCAGTGATTTTGACTTCGACAGCTGTGCCACCCAAATGGATATTAGCGCGGAACTCGCCTTTCGGTGCGATGCGCTGCATAGAAGCTACGACTTTATCGTCGATTGCGAAGCAACGAATGTCTTTACCGTCGGCCTCGCGCACGAATTCTTGAACGAGAATATCCGCCTTCACTGACTTAAAGGCATTGATGAGCGATTCCGCCGCTTTGCTGGTTTCGGCCAATACCACGCCGACACCTTGCGTGCCTTGTAGTAGTTTCACGACGAGTGGTGCGCCACCGACCATTTTGATGAGTTCTTCGGTTTCTTGCGGTGAATGCGCAAACGAGGTAACGGGCATGGGCACGCCTTTACTGGCAAGCATTTGCAGCGAACGGAGTTTGTCGCGCGAGCGCCCGATGCCGATGGAGCCATTTTGGCAGAAGGCCCCTGTCATTTCGAATTGGCGGAGTACGGAGCAGCCATAAAACGTAATAGCAGGGCGGATGCGCGGAATGACCGCGTCAAACGGTGCGAGGATTTCGCCGCCGCGATAATGGATTTCCGGCTCTTCAGAGCTGATGTTAATATAGCAATGCTGTATGTTAACGAAGCTCATGGTGTGGCCACGCTCGCGCCCTGCTTCCATAATGCGTTGGTTGGAATAGAGGTCGGGGTTAGAAGCGAGCACGGCGATGCGCAATCCACCTTCGGTTCCCGAAGATTTGCCACGATAAAATTCTTTGGCTTCAATTTCTGAAAGCATACCTTGTAGGAAGGATTTTTCAGGATCAATCAACATGCGGCCTTGCATCGCCTCGCGGCCAAGCAACATGCGATAACCCATGGAATCGCGGTTGGTGAGGGTCAGTTGTATGGTTTGCACCACGTCACCAAGTTTGAGATTCGTTTCAATGACGGGGCGGCGTTCGGTGTGACCGCTTGATGATTTTACGTCGCGCTCTTCGATGAGTTTAGCGCGGCAATGCACGGTGGTGCGGCGGTCTTTTTGTAGTGGGTTAATGTCGAATCGCACCCAATCTTCGCCGCGTGATTTGTAGATATGAATATTTTCAGCATGAAGCGCTGAGGTGCGTGCTCCTGAGTCGATACGTGCTTTGATAGCGGGAAGATGTAGCTCCGATAGCGCGCACCATTCTTCTTTTCCGATAACCGATTTTTGGGTGATTAGCATAGATAGAGGTTCGTGGTTTGTGGTTTGTGGTTGGTAACTATACACGATTGTCATTCCCGCGAAAGCGGGAATCTTTTCTTTATAAGTATAAGATTCCCGATGGAGCTACGTTACCTCGCTGTGCTCGGACTCCGCTAGCTCGGGAATGACAAATAGGCAAAAGAAAAGGGCGACATGGAAGCCGCCCGTGGTGTTTTGGTGAAGTGTGTTTATTGGAAGAACAAGAAGCTCGTTGCTGCTAATTGTGCTTTAGTGATGCCGACCAGAGTGATGGTCGTATTTGCATCCAGCGTAATCATCACGCCGCCTGCGATATTTTGGGTTTGGTTCATGACTTGGTTGAAGTTCAGGCCATAACCATCGAGGTAGACTTTATCCTGACCAATGGTGAAGTCATGAATGGTGTCATTGCCGCTTGCGGGTACGGTTACATCGTTTTTGCGGAAGAGGAAGAGGTCGTTACCAGCGCCGCCCCACATTTGGTCGTCACCGCCGCCGCCTTGCAGCCAGTCAATGCCATTACCGCCATAGAGGAAATCATTACCGAAATCGAGGTTGTCGGATTGTGAACCATCACTCAATTGTGCACGGCCACCGTAAACATAATCGTCGCCGTCACCACCGTAAACTGTGTCAGCGCCTGAACCGCCGAATAATACGTCGTTACCGCCGCCGCCATAAATCAGGTCGTCGCCGCCGTAACCGAACACGCTATCGCGACCGATGCCACCATTTTCGCTACCTTCTGTATCTGCCCATACGGTATCGTTACCAGCTTCAGCAGAGATGAAGTCATCACCCACTTCGCCAACGATAAAGTCGTTACCGTCGCCACCATAAAGGAAGTCGTTGCCGTCTTCACCGAAGATGCGATCATCATTCTGGTCGCCACCGATTGTATCGGAACCGCTGCCGCCATACATCGTGTCATTACCGGTCCAGCCATAAATAGCATCATCACCAGCGCCGCCATTCAAGGAATCGTTACCTTCGTCACCACCGATAACGTCGTTATTATCTTCACCGTAAATCGTGTCGTTTCCAGTTGCGCCATAAATCGTGTCAAAACCTGCGCCACCATAAACGAGGTCATTGCCCAGACCCGCGCCAATAAGGTCGTTGCCGTTGCCGCCGTAAATGCTGCTGCTTTGGTTTACATCGCTGCCTGCGTAAACAGTATCGTTACCATCGCCACCGTCGAACAGGTTGTTGCCAAGGCCGCCATGCAGTACGTCGTTGCCACCGTTGCCGATGAGTACATCGTCACCTTCGCCACCGGCGAGGTAATCACTGAGTTCGCCACCAACGAGTGTGTCGTTACCGAAGCCACCCCAGGTATTGTAGCGGAATTCTGCTTGGGTAGTGTTCGTGTTATAGCCACCCGTTGAATAAATCAAATCACTGCCATTATCGCCCGTGATGTAGGCTGCGGCACCCGTCGATACGACGGTGTCGTTGCCTTCGCCCGCATAGATATTTGAATAGGTTGCGTTACTGGTGATGTAGTCATTGCCGCCATTGCCGAATACAACGATGCCAGTGCCCGTTGCGCTGATGATTTCTGCATTATCGCTGCCGCCATACGCATTGACGGTTACTGGAGTGTTCGCGGTGCCATCCAGATCTGGAGTGGTGGATGGAAGGAATACGCCCTCAACTATGCCTGTGGGTGCGCTAATGGTATTAACGCCAGTAGGAGCAGGAGGGGTTTGATGTGCCAATGCAGAACCGAGAAGGCTATTGCTAGGGCGGTTAGCGGCGGTGAGGCCAGAAGTGGTGAACCATTGCCACAGACCGCTTGTGCCACCAAGCTGGTTAAGTGCGCTGTTTTCATCGTTACCGAAAATGATAGCCATGTGTTCCTCTGTCCTGTTCGGGCTGGTTGCTCTGTGCCCATGTTGGTTTATTAATAATTATTAATTACTACAATTTGATATAATCTTCAACTGGAGAGATATGAAGCTTTTGTTACGGTTTTAATAGATTGATTTATATGAACAAAAATAACCAAAACTCATGAGTTAATTTTTGGTTAATATCCAAGGGTATTTAGCTTAAATGCAAGACTTCTCGAATTTTGTTTTTTTATCAGTATACTCGGCCATTCATGGGACTTTTCTTCAAATCGCGCAGACGTTCAAGTGGTGGTGGCTTAATTGGCCTTATTGCTATTGGCGGAATTTTATACGCAACGGGCGTGTTGCCAGCGGTATGGGACCATATCAAAAATGCTGGTAGCGCATGTTATTCTGTAACAAATAGCGTGGGAATTAACGGCCAGAGTGTCTGTGGTGCTGTAACCAATTTCATGGGATCGGTGGACCGAAGTCTTGAAGGGTTTGGTGGAGGAATTGGCAATTGGTTTTCCGACATTGAGCAAACATTTGATGAGCAATGGGCTGGCAGCGAAACGCGAATGGGCTTGGTGAATCTCACCGAACAGGTGGATGCAGCGAAAGAATCGCTCACACACAGTGGATTGGTGAGTGGCCAACCAACACTTGATTCATTGATGCAGACGGGGCCTTCCAGCATACCAACCGGTGGTGGCGAAATGGGAATGCTCAAAGGTGCGCTTGATAGTTTTGCGATCTCGCAGCAACTTATGCGGTCGCAACCTGCGCTGAGCATGGAGTGGATGCAGAAGGGTGCCTCGATGGGTGCGTTTGGATTGCCTTCCCAGTTGTCTTTAGGAAATGTGTATGCGGGCAGCGGTCAAAATGCAGCGGCGGTCGCGTATTACCATCAGGCACTGAAATCGTTAAATACGTTACAGAGTAGTAATTCACCTGCCTCTCAAGAAATGCTGGGTAATTTAGGGGCGTCACCCGAAGATATTAGGGCGCAGATTATTGCGGCTATTAAACAGATGGTTCCGACAGCGCGCTAAGAGTATTTGTGCTCAGGCGGCAGCAGGGATGATATCTGCCAAATTTCTTTCCAGCAACGTATCGCAGCGTGCGTAACGTGATTTCTCGCTATCGCAATTTTGCATATCGGTGAAACCTTCGTCGCGGTAAAGTTGGCAGGCAGTCAATAAACTGGAATGTGTGTAAATGATAAGCTTGTTGGCACCACGCGCTTTAGCGCGTGTATACGCATGATGCAGTAATTTTTGTCCAAGTTTTTGGCCTTTTGCTTCGGGAGCAATGCCGAGTTTGCTGAATTCAAAGTTACCATCATCGCGCGCAATCATTGCATAGCAGCCGACAATCTTGCCGCTTAATTCTGCGAACCACAATTCACCACCTTTGCGAATAATATGTTCTTCGGGATTGCTTAGGACGAGCTCGTCAATTGGTTCGACGAAAAAATACTGTGCTATCCACGCGCGATTATAGCGATCGAAATAGGGTTGGTAGTTGGATTGGTATGGAAGAATAGCGAGGGTCATGCCCCCAATATAGTAATTAGCTGGCGCGTTTCAAGACGGGAGTTACGTCGCTCTCAACGCCGTCAATCACAGCGGTTGAACTGTCACCTAGAGCAAGGAATCCTGCAATCGCGGCAAGAATAACGAGTGCGCAGATGAATGCGTATTCGATTTGCGTGGCGCCAGAATTGTTTTTGAAAAAATTCATAAGCGGTATGTTTTTATTGGTTGTGCCCGCCCCCTATAACAAAGAGGGCGGGCAGCATTATAAAGATTATGAGCCCTTTGCGAGTTCGTTTGCAACGTTGGTGAAGGTGCCTTGGAGGTTATCACCGATTTGGGTCATAGCAACAATCGCAGCAACTGCGATTAATGCCGCAATCAAACCGTACTCAATGGCGGTTGCGCCTGATTGGTTCTGTGCGAAAGAACGAATGAACTTTAACATGAAAAACTCCCTTAAGCAGATAGTCCTTACGGACGGTTACGCTGATGTGCCAGCTAAGAACCTATATAGCAAAAACACGAGTCTCTTGCAAACAAATAGAATCTAAAATAACCATAAAATACAATATATTTAGGGCTGTTGCCGGCCTGTAACAGCAGGTGATTCATGTGCCATTTTCCAATGATTTTCTAAGAGCGTAAGTCCCTCTGTTAAGTGCTGATAATCGCGCAATAACGCCTCCCGCGCATGCGGACTTTTCCACGCGGCTTGTTTGTGGCGTTCATCGAGAAATAGGGGGCGCTCATTGAATATTGCGAGTGCTGCAACTGGAACATAGCGCGCATGTGCACGTAACATGGTAACTGCTTCAGCAAACTCGGCTTCGCGTGCGCTGCGCCATTCGGGGTCATCAGGGCGTATATTGTGGCTATCATAAAGCATGCGAAGTGTTGAACTGACGCTCGGTGCCCCATAGCGCAACGTATAAAGCCAACGCAAATGCAAGCCGCACCAATGCTGCTGCTCGCTAATGAGGTTTTTTTGCAGGCAGATATCTATCGCCTCATGGGTGACGCCATGGGCACGTTTGAATTGCAATTCTGGCGTGCCCATATCGGTGGTGGGGCGCTCACTTTTTGGGCGCCCACGCTTGCTGGTAAATGCCATAATCAACCTGCTGTCAGCTCGAGATGGCGTGCGCGTTGCTTGCTGCGCCAGCCTTCGCCTGCAGGTAAACGCCAGCGGCAATTGCGGCCTAAGGCCTCAATCGCCTTGCGGCGGACATAAGATGGGTCAAGTCCTGCATTGTCGCAGACATATTCGAAATCGGGTGAGTCGCTCAACAGCCACGCAATGGCATCGCGCTTGGCGCGGCCTGCGTCGTCTTTATGCGAGTTGCTGGCAGCATCCATTAATGCTTGAGTAATGACGGCTTTCCATAGAGATGGTTCGTGATCTGAAAAAGCAAGTGACGGCGAGAAATCCATAGCCGAATGCGGAACATGCGAAAGCGAATCGAATGCAAACATAGTGCCTCCTTAGGGTGGTGAGTGACGTGAATAAATGGATATTGGCGGCCCAACAGATGGGTCGCAGAGCAGAAGCCTGTGAAGTCGATAATTCCACGATATGCCTTGCCGAGTTGTACATGTTCTGATGACATGCAATTGATGGTTGTATTTAATCAATGTTTACTCAACCGGCAATAGGAAAAATTTTTGCTTTCAGGGGCTTCCGGATGTTATTCAGCTAATCTAGAATCAATAATATAGTCTACCTTCACAGGTAATCCCCAGCTTATTCACAGTATCGCCCACACGCACTTCATCAGGAAGTGGCGTGGCTGAAAGGAATTATGGCACCACGAAAATCTACTAGAAAATCACCGACAAAAAAAACGTCTGCCCGCAAAAAAACTTCCCATGCTTCACCCGAGATGGATGAGGTGTGGCAGAGCACGCGTCAGTCGGTGAAAGCGCTGCTTGAGACGTTAGCGAAGGGCATTGATTCGCCCGCAACGATGCCTGAACATTGGGAGCGTTTGTTTGGCACTAAGGATTCAGCGGTCGCCAATTTACAAAAGCTAGTAGCGCTTTTAATTGAGCTGCGTGCGCATTTTCATGATGCGCCAGATGATGATACGTCAGACATCTCGCGTATCGAAGCGCATGAGCTTGAGATGTTAGAAGCGTGGCTGGAAAAACAAAAGCCTATTGAAGATGCTTAGGGAAGCGTAGGTTTTGCGTGGGGATCGTGTCAAACGCTTGAGAGGTATCCGCCTCGCGGAAGCGTTTTGCCTTTAGTTTGTAACGTTTCCAAAGCGCGCTTTTTTCGTTAATATGGGCGGTGAGGCTTTCAATCGGCATGTGATGCTCGTGTAATTGGCGAGCATATTGCAACATTTCAGCGAACATTTGCAATAATGGGCCAACGCGATATTCACGGAATGTTGGCGCACTGATGACGAGTGTTACTGCAGAATCCAGTGCGTGCAGCCATGCTTCGGGTAGCGAGTGGACATGTGTGTGTGCCTCGCGCATGGCGCGCCAACGACGATCAAGAAGGCTTGCGCGATGGGCGGTGGCGTCGTCGAACTCACCAATTAACATGAGGGGTTCATAGCGTGCACGCTCGAGCGCTGCTTCAAGCACGAAGCTACGCAATAAGGGAGCGTTCGTTGCGAATTCGGCCTCCAAACATTTAACGGCCTCGATTTCGCGAAGCTGTTTCTCCGCGTCGATATCGGCAGCGTGATTCACCATTTCGGAAATCAAATCCATCACTTTGAAGGCGGGCATGTATTTTACATCTGGGTGTTCGAGAATGCCGTGTGCATGCTTGCGAACTAGTTCAGCGAGCTTTTTGCGGTGCGGGCCATGAAGCGGATGCAACTCGAAGAAATGGGCGAGTAGGGTTTCAAAGTCATACGCATTCGGCCATGGCTGCATGTGCCAATTCTAACACGTTACGCGATTAAATTCAAATGAGGATGCGAGAGTGCTAGACTTCAAATCCGTATTTTTCTTTGAGGAAGTCTTTGATTTCTTGGTTGGGTTCCTCGCCATAACACGAGGCAATGACCTTACCGTAATCCTCAAGGTCGATGATGCCGTCGCCCTCAATGGATTTTAAGAAAGCTTGCTCGCGCGGTGCCTCGACCAGCACGAAGTAATAGGCCCAACGACCCGTGGTGTCTTTGGCCTTTAGCTTATGTATTAAATGACCTTTTTTGGCGATAATCTGGTCAACGAATGTACGTTTCGTATCGGTCATTAATGGTGTGTCTCTCGTATTTTAGTTTGATGTAAGTGTAGTGATAAGTTCTTCATATTTCAAGTACATTAGCGCATTCAGGCCGATTAACCCGTACCCATCTGAGCGCGGCCATGGTCGCCAACGATAGACTGGTGGCGGCTTTCAATCTTGGCGACAGGGG
This sequence comes from Rickettsiales bacterium, assembly GCA_049314715.1. Taxonomy (GTDB): domain Bacteria; phylum Pseudomonadota; class Alphaproteobacteria; order Rickettsiales; family UBA3002; genus JAFLDD01. The sequence goes on along the minus strand of JBMOEL010000018.1, from coordinate 6,300 downwards.
TGATGCCCGTTTCGGGCGCATATTGCTCAGAATAGGGATAGATATGCATGCGCCCATCGTGACGAAGGCTGAGGCCGCGCAGTTTTTTACCAAGGCTGCGTTTGAGGTCGCCCGTTTTGCCGCCCTTGCTCATGGCGTCTTTGTCGGGAGCTTTTTGCGTATTGAGTGATTCCTTGGCGAACTCACGAGCGAGACGTTCGGCTTCTTGCTGGGCGCGGAATAATTCATCCGGCGGGACGAACAGGAACGCTTGCGGCGGAAGTATCGCAGCAAGTGCTTCTCGCGCGGCAACGGTTGCAGCCTCGATGACTTCTTTGGTGGCGTCGCGCTCTTCTTCGAATTCCGTTTTTAGGCCGCGCTCGAATGCGGCTTGTAAATTGAAGAAGCCTCGATTGCGCACTTCGGAAATGCTGGTGTTGCCACCGATTTGAATGGTGCGGCTAGCTGTCGATCCCGAACCGTCACTTGAAGCGCTGGATGGTTTGCCATCGACGCTTAGTTGGCCCAGCTCGCTCCACTCGGTGCGTTCCGCCCAGTTTTTTTGGGCAAGTTTTTCTTCCGCGCGCTTTATGGCCGCATCATCACCCGTGATTGGCACGATGAGTTCGTGAGAGATGGCAAAGATTTCCTCGACAATATCTTCATTGTCGCGTGGCAGGCCGTGCTTGGGGCGCTCGGTGGGCGCGACATGGCGTGGGTCGGTGATGGGTGTGCGTGTCATGGTCGCATTATAATCAGCCTTTTCAGAGAGAATATGACGTTTTTATGACAATTCATCTTTCACAAAAATTATTGCGACTCGCTGCGCGTAGCGATTTTAGCAGCTTTTTACGACTGGTCGTAGCAACCGTATCGCCTGCAGCGCGCTATCAACATAATTGGCATATTGACGCGATTGCCGCGCATTTAGATGCCTGCGCTAGGGGCGAGATACGGCGTCTGATTATCAATATGCCGCCGCGTATGCTGAAGTCGATTACCGTGTCGGTGGCGTGGCCCGCGTGGTTGCTGGGGCAGGATGCGCGCACGCGATTGATGGTGGCGAGCTATGCGCAATCACTCAGTATTAAGCATTCAACGGATTGTAGATTGGTCATGCAGTCGCCATGGTATCGCGCGATTTTTCATGAAACGGAATTGGCGCATGACCAGAATGAGAAAGAGAAATTCGTGACGACGATGCGTGGACATCGCATTGCCACGTCGGTCGGTGGTGCAGCAACGGGGGAGGGCGGAAATATCTTGATTGTGGATGATCCGCTGAATCCGCTGCAAGCGCAGCAACGCAGTATGCGTGAGGCGGCGAACCAATGGTTTGATCATACGTTTACAACGCGGCTGGATGATAAAAAGCGTGGTGCAATCGTGGTGGTGATGCAGCGCCTGCATGCAGAAGATTTAAGCGGATATTTGATGAATAAAGGTGGATGGGATGTGCTGTCGCTGCCAGCGATTGCCACAGTGCGTGGCTTGGTGTCGTGTGGTTCTTTTTCCAAGGTGAGAGAGGTAGGCGAGGTGCTGCATGCCGCACGCGAAGATGCCGATATGTTGCAACAGGTGAAACGTGAACTAGGTAGTGCGAATTTCAACGCGCAATATCAACAAGTACCGATCGGTGATGATGAGGGCATGGTGAAGCTAAGTTGGTTTGGGAGGTTTTAGCGCCTGCGGGTGCGTTCATCATCGTTATTATACACGATAGAAGCTGATCTTTTTACGACAGCAGCGCGCTCTATAGGTCTGACTACTGCTATACGATCTCCGTCGGCTTCTTGATACATTTGTATGCTGATGTTCCGGTAAGGTATCGAGGAGCTACGATCAATAATTGCGTCTGGGTTTTCTTGATAGAATCTTTGAAAAGCGCGCATCAATTCTGTTTCCGTGTCACTATCGCTACGCTCTCTCGCTATTGGTTGGCCGTATTCATTGAAATTAACGGTACGACCACTGAAATCTGTCGAGAGAAAAACATGATCATCATTGACATTGGCACGACCAAACATGGCGATAGCAGGTATAATGTCGGCAAGCGCGAAAGCATTACCAACTGGTGTTGCTCCAGTAGGTAAGGTTTCTCCTGGGGTGATAATATTTACGCCGCGCTCTGCAAAAACATTTGCGACTACTCTTATGTGCTCTCTGTAGCCTACAGTACTGGTTGGCACGCCACCGATTGCGCGCATGATTTCTTGAATATTACTTTCACTTGTTGTTATGTTTGATGTGCTTAATACAGTAGCTCGCGCACCCGTTGTAGGTGATACTACTGGAGCTGTAACAGCTGGTTGAGTTACTAATGTTGCAGTAGATGTTCTTGAAGTTGTAGTGTCTGTAACGTCAACGATGTTACTGGGTAGAGTAGCGACTGTAATGCCTTGATGTAGCGGCGAGTCCGGATCTCGCATCAAATTGTCTGAGAATTCACGGATTTGACGGTTAAATTTGGCGCGCGACAATGTGCCATTCTCTCGGCCCTGATAGAGTTCTCTAAATCTATTGTATGCTCTTAACCAATGTACATCCTGCACTGGGTCTAGCCCTGGATTATCAATACTGAGATTGGGTGGCCATGGAAATTCAAATGCACGTCTAAATAACCCATAAGCGCGCTCACCTGCTTCGCCATCTGATACAAAATGCGATTCTTGCATCATTTTGGCAATCGCAAGCGTCCATACAGACGCGATAAGGCTTGCCTATCAATTGGCGTAGCTCCGTCAACGCGTGTTCTGTTATCTCCAGTTGCCAGAAACCCGTTGGCGAGATCCACTGCATCATCCATTCTGATGCCACGCATATCGAGATTTCTATCTAGTAGCGGATCGGCGTGTCGTGGAACTGTACCAGTTGCATAAAGCATAGACCATTTTGCAGATGTTACACCTCTATGATAAGCAATCTCGGTCATGTATTGCTCAATGTAATCGCTGTTTAGTCCTGCAAGTCCAGCATCTACGAAGTATGCCTGATAGGTTATTTCTGGGAAATATGTAGACCGAAAGTTGTTAGCAGTAATCGCCGTATATCGACCGCCTTGGCCATTGTTTCTATTTTGCCATATTGTTGTAAGGTCGGTTGCAGCTTCCCCTCTCGTGATAGCTCTTTGGCGACCTGTTACTGGGTCTCGACCTAGATTATGATCGTTGACCCACTCCATCCATGTTTGTGCGGTGATGCCGTGTAGTGCGGGTAAGCCATCTCTGTCACGTTCGGAGTAATTGCCCTCGGACGCCAAGATATTGTCTATGGTTGCTCGAATGTGTGCTGGTACTACCATAAATCCTCTTCATTTTCTTCATCCTGCCATCGACCTCTTAAAAAATCCTTAATGTGAGGCATAACATGTCTGAAATCGTACAATCATGGGATACGGCGATAAAGGCGGGGCAGGGTAATGATGCGAGTGCCTGCGCCACGTTTCGCGAAAAAGACGGGATGCATTATTTGCTGGATATGCGTGTCGTGCGGCTGGAATATCCTGCCCTAAAGCGGCTTATTATTAGCCATGCGGAGCAGTTTTCTCCCGAAGCGATTCTCATGGAAGATAAGGCTAGTGGCCAGTCGCTCATTCAGGATTTACGGCTGGAAACCCATTGGCCACTGCTTGCGATTCAGCCCAAGGGCGACAAGATTGCGCGCCTTGCGCGGGTGAGCGCAATGATTGAGGCAGGGAAAGTCGCGCTGCCACAGTATGCCGCGTGGCTGGCTGATTTTGAGCGTGAAATCACCGCATTTCCAAACGTCCCGCATGATGATCAAGTGGATGCGTTCAGCCAGTATCTGAATTGGGTGCGGGATAAGCAGATGCAGGGCAATATACAGATTCGTAGTTTATAGTATGGATGGGGGTCTTACCCCCAAACCCCCGCCGCTTTGCGGCTCGCGCAGCTTCGGCGCTACGCAGTGGATTTGTGAATCGTCACAGAATGTTCACATTTCATGGTTAGGAATGTTGCTAGAATCCAAAGTGGAATCCTATGACTAGCGAAGGCTATGACAGAACAAAGTGAACATCACATAAAGACGAAGGCAATTCATCGCGATCCTGCTTTTGCGAAGCCAGATATGAGCGTGTTTATCAGCACGGCATTATTCGGGGTACTGGGTGCGTTCTTCGGGCGCTACATAGGTAAGTCTGGTGAAATGAATGTAGGGCAAGGCTATCGTGGATTAAGCACGCTACTTGGAACGGTGATGGGTGCTATATCATTTGGTGGTGTTGCTGGATATTCTGCGATGCGTGAGAGTGTAAAAGAAAAAATGGAAAGTGACGACGTGCGCGCTTCTGAAGAAAAAGCGCTTACAGTATCACGCGCCGAAGATTTGCCACAGACGCATGCACAGCGGGTAGAGCACCAGGGACCTGTGAAAACAGATGCTCTGAATAAGGCTTTATAATTATTTTCACTGCCCCCTTCCGGATGGTTTTATTCTCACGTACAAACTTAAATATAGACTGAGATTTTTGTAAGCGTTCGTGAGAACGTTTTTTCCCTAACTATGAGGTCGTATGGCACGCGTGTTTTCGAAACTTGCGGACGCATTGCGTTCGCGCACATTTAAAGCAGAGAAATCTTTTTCATCGCATCATTCCTTTATGATTACTCCGTCGCAGCCTGTGTGGATGCGCCGTGATTATGGGCGCTTCGCAGAGGAAGGATATAAACGTAATGTGATTGCGCATCGCGCGTGTAATATGATTGCTACTGCGATTGCCGGTGTGCCATGGCAAGTGAGTGAGCGTGGCAGAAACCGTACCCGCTTATTAGATAAGCACCCCTTGCTGACACTACTTAATCGCCCTAACCCGATGCAAGGTGGCGCTGAGTTGGTGGAAGCGGTTGTTACGCAAAAGCTCATTGCGGGTAATGCGTATTTGCATGCAGTTGGGCCAAAAGGTGAAGCGCCGATGGAGCTTTATACGCTAAGGCCTGACCGTGTTGCTATCCTTGCTGGGCAGGGGGGAATTCCAAAAGCTTACCGCTATACTGTGGGACAATCGCAGGTCGATTTTCCGGTTGATAGGGTGACAGGACAGTCGCGCATTTTGCATCTCAAGCAGTTTCACCCGCTGGATGATTGGTATGGCATGTCTTCTGTGGAAGCGGCCGCTTATAGCATTGATCAACATAATCAGTGCGGTGCGTGGAATCAGGCGCTGTTGCAAAATGGTGCGCGCCCAACAGGTGCGTTGATGGTGAAAGCGGGAGATGGCGGCACAGGGCATTTGAGCGAGCCGCAATATATACGACTCAAACAGCAATTAGACGAGCAATTCTCTGGTGCTGCGAATGCAGGTAGGCCGCTATTACTGGAAGGTGGCTTGGAGTGGAAAGAAATGAGCCTTTCGCCGCGCGATATGGATTTTATTCAAATCAAACATTCGAGCGCGCGAGATATTGCACTCGCCTTTGGTGTGCCGCCGCAATTGCTTGGTATTCCCGGTGATAATACCTATGCGAATATGGCAGAAGCACGTTTGGCGTTGTGGGAGCAAACGATTTTGCCAACCTTGCAGCATCTGGTGGATGCGCTCAATAATTGGTTGTCACCCATGTTCTCGAACGCGCTGAGTATTGGCTATGACGCTGAGGCGATTCCAGCCATTGCTGCCAAGCGTGATGCGCTATGGGCGCGCGTTAGTAATGCGCCGTTTTTAAATGATGCTGAGAAACGCAAAATCTTAGGGTTGGGAGACAGTGATGCGTAATCATCATCGACTTCATGCCGTATTAGAAATTAAGACACTAAGCGAAACGGGCGCATTCGCAGGATATGCAAGTGTGTTTGGCGTGGTGGATAGCCAGCATGATATGGTAATGCCTGGTGCATTTGCGTTCACGATTGAGAAGCGTGCGGGGCAAATCAAATTGCTATGGCAACATCAATGGAGCGAGCCGATTGGTAAACTCACTAGCATTTTTGAGGATGCGCGCGGATTATATATTGAAGGGCAATTATTGATGGAGATTGCGCGTGCGAAAGAAGCCTATGCACTACTTAAAGCGGGTGTGGTGAAGGGCTTGAGTATTGGTTATACGCCAGGACGCTGGAAGCATGACCCTGACACAGGCGTGCGGCAGTTGCAAAGTGTGGATTTGTGGGAAATTAGTCTAGTGACGACCCCTGCCAATGCGGCAGCACAGGTAACAGTCGTAAAATCCGACGAAGAAGCGTTACAGCGCAGTGGTGCGCTTATCAAACTTGCTGATGCGTTGGATTTTAGCTTACGCGCGCTGCGTTAGTTTAGGCCGCGTCGTCAGTGTCTTGTGGTGTGGTTTGTACGCGACCAAGTAG
>JBMOEL010000017.1:0-21790 GCA_049314715.1 Rickettsiales bacterium | reverse complement strand
AGATCTGCAGCTGCAGCTGCATGGTCGTTTCGAAATTCTCGCGCGCCTCGCGCGAACCGACATAGAGCCCCCAGGCAAGGAACCCCATCGCGGCGTGAACCCTGATGAAGTCGTGGCCATTGGCGCGGCCATTCAAGGTGGTGTATTGCGCGGCGAAGTGAAAGACGTATTGTTGCTCGACGTCACCCCATTGTCGCTCGGCATTGAGACACTTGGTGGCGTATTCACACGCTTGATTGACCGTAACACCACGATTCCTACGAAGAAGTCACAAACCTTCTCGACCGCCGATGATAACCAAAGTGCGGTGACGATTCGGGTGTTCCAAGGTGAGCGCGAAATGGCTGCAGACAACAAACTGCTCGGCCAGTTTGACCTACAAAACATTCCGCCTGCACCACGTGGTATGCCACAGATTGAAGTGACGTTTGATATCGACGCCAACGGTCTGGTGAACGTATCAGCGAAAGACAAAGCGACTGGCAAAGAACAGCAGATTCGCATTCAAGCGTCTGGTGGCCTCAGTGATGCCGACATCGAGAAAATGGTGAAGGACGCGGAAGCAAACGCCGCAGAAGATAAAAAGCGCCGTGAATTGATTGAAGCCAAGAACAAGGCTGAATCAATGATTCACGAAGCGGAGAAGAATCTGCGCGAGCATGAAAAAATCATTGCGACGTCTGACAAGGAAAAGGTTGAGGCAGATGTTGCCGCACTCAAAGCTGTTCTTGAGTCGGGTAGCAAAGAAGAGGTCGAGAGCAAGTCGCAAGCGCTTGCCCAATCGATGATGAAGATGGGCGAAACCATCTATAAAGCCCAGCAATCTGCACCTCAAAGCGAAGCTGCCGATAGTGCTGCGCAGGCTGCACAATCAACCGACTCCTCCGGCGATAACGGTGAAGTCATCGATGCGCAGTTCGAGGATCTGAGTGGTGATGATAAAAAAGCCAACTAGCAGGCTTGACCAACGAACCCCTAACCCTTAGACCCTAGCCCTTATGGCCGAGGATTATTATAGTTTATTGGGCGTTGCTAAAGGCGCAAGCGATGAGGAAATTAAAAAATCCTATCGCAAGCTTGCCATGCAATATCACCCAGATCGCAATCAAGGCAATGCCGAGGCGGAGAAGAAATTCAAAGCCATCAACGAAGCCTATGATGTGCTCAAAGACGAGCAGAAGCGCGCGGCTTATGATCGTTTCGGGCATGACGCGTTCACGCAAGGTGGCGGGAATGCAGCAGGTGCCGGCGCAGGCGGCTTTGATTTTTCGGGTAGCTTCTCGGATATCTTCGAAGATTTATTCGGCGACTTCACAGGTCGGCGTGGCGGTGCAGGCGGCGGACGTCAAGGCGGTGCAGGCGGCCAAGCCAGTGGCGCTGCGCGCGGTGCAGACTTGCGCTATAATCTCGACGTAACGCTTGAAGATGCCTTCAAAGGTAAGCAGCAGACGATTAAAGTCACCACGTCGGATAGTTGTGGGGATTGTAGCGGTTCGGGTGCTGCAAAAGGCTCGCAGCCTGAAACCTGCAGCGTGTGTGGTGGTCGCGGCGCGGTGCGCATGCAGCAAGGTTTTTTCACGATTGAGCGTAGCTGTGCCAATTGCCAAGGCACAGGCAAAGTCATTAAAACGCCATGTAAAACCTGCGCAGGCTCAGGCCGTGTACGCAAAGAGAAATCGCTCTCTGTTACGATTCCTGCGGGGGTTGAAGAAGGTACGCGTATTCGTTTAGCGGGCGAAGGCGAGGCAGGATTTAGGGGCGGGCCAGCGGGGGATCTCTATATTTTCCTGACCATCAATCCACATAAATTATTCCGCCGCGAAGGTGCGAATATTTATTGCCGTGTGCCGCTGAAAATGACGACTGCCACGCTCGGTGGTCATATCGAAGTACCAACCATTGATGGTGGTCGCGTGAAGGTCAGTGTACCCGCGGGTACGCAAAGCAATCACCAATTCCGCCTCAAGGGTAAGGGTATGAGCGTGTTGCGCTCCGAAGCCAAGGGCGATATGTACGTCGAAGTGCAGGTAGAAACGCCGGTGAACATCTCCAAGCGCCAACGCGAGTTACTGGAAGAGTTCGACCAGGCAGGCGGCAAACAATCGACTAGCCCAGAGTCGGATGGCTTTTTCACCAAGGTGAAAGAATTTTGGGAAGATTTGAAGCAGTAGATTTAGCGGTTCCAACCTCTGGATTGCTCAAGTATTTTGACTTCTGCGGTGAAATGTTCAACGATATTGCTAACTTTAGCATACTGATCAATAGCCTCGATAAGGCCACTTACTCGAGCGTCCCCCTCGGTTGCAAAAATATCTTCACCAAAAACCCTTTGGGATGCGGTGGTCAGTGAATTTTTTTGATGGGGTTTTAGCGTCGCATAATTTCGAATTGCATCGCTGCTGGGCACATAGTCAGATCCATCTCCTAATCGCCCCGAGATATTTCTAAGCGTCTCAAGAAAATCCTCATGTATTTCTTCTGTGATAATTCGACGCTCCTCTTTTTTAAGAGCATAGCGAGTATCCGCTAAGGTTTGTATCGTTCTTCGGGCTTCTGCTGGTTCAGCATCATTCAGCGTGGTGTCGTTCATTGCCGCGGTAAATTCATCTATTCTGGGGTGGCTAGACAATATATTTGCGACAGCGTCTCTCAAATCATTGGATATAATTCCAACAATTATGTCGCCTTTTTTTAATACAAGCGGCTCGACGTCCGCAGGGCTTACTTGCGTATCTGGCCTATCTGAATCACCCATGGTCATCTCTTTGTTGCCAATATTCCTCCAAGGTTATACAGCATAATCATGACGAAATCCTTAACAGTTTCCATTGCTGGCGCTACGGGGCGTATGGGGCTGGCGCTGGTGCGCGCCCTTTCAACCCATCCGACGCTGGAGCTTACTGCCTGCGGTATTCGCGCGGGAACGGCGCAGCTTGCGGGCGCTCATTTTGAGCAAGCGGGACTGGTATTCGCCAAAGAACTGATGGTGGAAGCGCCCGCGAAGCTTTTTACCGCCGATTGCGTGATTGATTTTACCAGTCCTGAAAATACCGTCGGCCTCGCTGCGCTGGCGGCCAGTCATAAGAAAATCCTGATTTCTGGGACGACGGGTTTAACGAGTACGCAAAAAGAGGCGCTGATTCGCGCTGGTGAGCACACACAAGTCGTCTGGTCGTCGAATATGAGTGTGGGGGTGAATCTGCTGATGGCGCTGGTTGAGCAAACTTCAGCGCGACTGAGCACCGAATACGATATCGAAATCACCGAGATGCATCATAAACATAAAATGGATGCACCATCAGGTACCGCCCTTTCGCTGGGAGAAGCGGCGGCCAAAGGACGCAAGGTAGATTTGCATGATGTGTGGGTGAAATCGCGTGAGGGCATTACAGGCGCGCGTAAAGAAGGCACCATTGGGTTCACCTCACTACGTGGTGGTGACGTGATTGGTGATCACTCGGTACTATTTGCAGGTGCGGGTGAAGTGCTAACACTCTCACACCATGCGGCGAATCGCGATATTTTCGCGCTCGGCGCATTACGCGCAGCGGCATGGGCTTCTGACAAGAAGGCCGGTTTCTATACGATGAGGGATGTTGTTGTTTAATTTGAAGGGGGTCTTACCCCCTTGCTTCGCTACCCCCGTCGCAAGCGGCTCGCGCCACTTCGGCGCTACGCGGCGTATCCATTTACGTTATATGAGCGCAGCAGCGCGAATCAGCCTTGAGCACGCTTCATGGCGAGGTCAGTAGACCGAGCCGGAAGCATTTAAGAACTATAACTTCTTCAGAATCTGCGCGACGAAGGCATCTTCGGTGGTTTTGTAACGCTTGCGCGCTGCTTCCTTGATGCTTTCAAGCGCGACATAGTCACGACCTGACTCACGGAAGAACATCGGTACGAAACCGAGTTCATCGTAACGCTCAGCGATACGCGCTTTGAGTTCGGGGTCGGTCGCGGCAATGGGCTTTACATAGGTCGCCTGACCGGCAATTTCGTGCTTTTCCCACTCGCCGCGTGCGCCAAATACTTGGGCGTCCACTACCGAGCTGAGCATCTTCATATCATTTACGTGTTGCATGGTTTTCTCCTATCCATAAGGCGGAGCATAGGCATGCAGATGTAAAGGTTTCGTTAACGCGGTCTGACATATGCGGCAACAGGCGGTTGAAAACACCCATAAACACACTGATGAATCAGCCACTTAGGTTTCTTTGAAAATTATTTTTCTAGTGCACGCTTAGAAGCCTAATCGTCCCATAATTTGGGCTGGGGAATGGCAAACGCCGATTGTTCGGGGGGCTTTGGCTTGGGCACGTCGATCATATTATGGGTCACGGCCATTTCGGATTTCAGTTCGGGCGAGGGGTCGCCCTTGCCTGCGGCTAGCACCGTGCCATATTCGGCGGGCATGAAGTCTTCCTGCGCGCGCATTTTGTCACGCAGTTGAATTAAACTGCGCAGCGTTAGTTCGAGATAGGTGAAAATCTGGTCGTCATAGATATTTTTGCCCTGAAGCAAAATCACGCCTTTTTCATTGAGCAGCGCTTCATCCACCGACACAGGGGTCGTGTTCTTACTGAAGGCACTGGTTTTCCACGTGGTATTCATGCGTTGGCGTTACGCTTCTTTGATTTTCAAGCGCCTAGTATAGTTATTTTTGAAAAAGTTGGAAGGGGAAAGGGTTAGCCGCGGAAAACACCGCCAAGTACTTTACTACCAATATTCTCTAAGCCGCTAGATATAGCCTCGCTTAAAGCTTGCTCAAATTTGTGCCCAGCACTTGCCATTATGATTGCTGCAGTTTGTCCCCAATCGCTATTGCGACTACTACCAGCCATTTCGCATCTTGTAGCTGCACCTCTATGACATTGTTCACTCATCTTCTAGCTCTCCACTGAGGTCTATGAATGCTGCCCCATAATTTGAATTTACCCGAAACTCCCTAATAATTGGTTAAGAAAATTAATAAAATAGCTCACAAATTAGGAACAATTTTATTAAATTATGTGACAAGTAGGTGAGGCGCTATTTCCGCGCAGGGGTTAGGTTTTGTGCAACGTATCACTAGGGATGGCGCAGAAAGCGCCGAGCGGAAAGTTACTGAAACGACGAATGATTGTATTTCATTCGTGGCTTTGCTAGCTTCGCCTTTCACTTCACAGTCTTACGGGAGAGATGCATGAAAACCCTACCCACCCTCGCACTTGCTGGTTTACTCACCGCAGTATCAACGGCAGCCTTTGCGCAAGCAACGCCCGCCACCACACCAAACATGGAGCAACGCCAAGAGCGCCGCGAGGCCATTCGTGAGCGTTTTGAGCAGCGCCGCGAAAATTGGCAGGGCAATCGCCAAGAACTGCGCGATGACCGCCAGGACTTGAGAGAAGATCGTGGTGATTTACGTGATGCGCGCAGCGATGGCGATGGCCGCCAAGACGTGCGTCAGGAGCGCCGTGAGATCAGACAGGATCATCAGGAAATTCGTGGCGATCGTCGCGAGATTCGTCAAGACCGTCCACATCGCCAAGGCGGCGGTGGTCGCGGCCAGCGTTAAACAGCCGTACCGCCGACCGTCATAGCGGAAATTAAAAGCGAGGGCTGGCCAACGCCGACTGGAACGGATTGGCCAGCTTTGCCGCAGGTGCCCACACCAGGGTCGAGCGCCATGTCGTTGCCAATCATGCTGATTTTTCCCATAATTTCAGGGCCAGAGCCAATGAGTGTAATGCCTTTGAGCGGCGTGGTGATTTTACCATCCTCAATCAAATAGCCTTCGGTAACATTGAACACAAATTTGCCGCTGGTAATATCCACCTGCCCGCCGCCCATATGGGCTGCATAGACACCACGTTTGACGCTTTGTATCATTTCTTCCTGCGTGTGATTGCCATTCAACATAAAGGTGTTCGTCATGCGCGGCATGGGTAGATGCGCGTAGGATTCGCGCCGACCATTGCCCGTTGCGGCAACGTTCATCAGCCGCGCATTCATGCGGTCTTGGATGTAGCCTTTGAGAATGCCATCCTCGATGAGCACATTGCGCTGCGTTGGCGTTCCTTCATCATCAATGGTCAAGCTGCCGCGCCGATTTTCGAAGGTACCATCATCCACCACGGTCACGCCTTTTGCCGCGACCTGCTCACCGATACGCCCTGAAAAGGTCGAGGAGCCTTTGCGATTAAAATCCCCCTCAAGCCCATGGCCGATCGCTTCGTGCAGCAACACACCACACCAGCCTGCACCCAGCACTACAGGAAGCTCCCCCGCTGGTGCGGGAACGGATTCGAGATTCACTAAGGCTTGGCGCAGCGCTTCGTCGGCTTGCGTTTTCCAGCCGTTGGGCAACATTATTTTTTCATAGAGATAACGACCCCCCGCTCCTGAGGAGCCCGATTCCATGCGACCATGCTGCTCGACGACCACCTGAATCGAGAGACGCACCAGTGGTCGCATATCGGCGGCACGTTCGCCACCTGCGCGCCAAATCTCGATATGTTGCCAACTTCCTGCCAACGTTGCGCTGACCTGTTTCACGCGCGGGTCGCGGGCGCGCAAATAGGCGTCGATTTCTTCAAGTAGTTTCAATTTGGCAGGAAAAGCGACGGCATCAATAGGGTTCGCGCCTGTATATAAGGTATGATTTGCACCAAAGCGCGGTGCAATCTCGGTTTTGACCGAAGGTTGACCGTGATCCACCGTTTTTACGGTTTTCACCGCCCGCGCAATCGCCTCCTCACTCAGTTCGGCAGAATGCGCATAGGCAGAGGTTTCGCCCTTAACACCGCGCAGACCAAAGCCTTGCGAGGTGTCCTGCGAAGCCTGCTTAAGCCTACCGTCGTCGAACACATAACTTTCGGATGCGCGATATTCGAGGTACAGCTCACCGTCGTCCGCGCCATGTAGGGCGTCTTCGAGTTGGCGCGTGGTGGTGGGAGATTCTAGGGGGGAAAAAGCGTTCATGTACGCAATATGGTGACTGCAGACGCAAAAATAAAGTGTTCATTTATAAGAAACGGTAAAGGGCTTGCACAAAGACGGGCGATGGATTAGCAACGCACTGTTCTCTCAATGAATGGATTGCCCATGAAGACTCGTATGGTTATTGCGCTGGCGGCGATGGTGCTGAGCGCTTATTTCATTACCCCTTCCGCACACGCAGAAGAAAAAGCGGCGGCAGCTGAAACAGCTCAGGAAGCTGCGCCTGCTGCTCCAGAGGTGGATGTGAATGTCATTCCCGATGCGCTGAAATTTGACCCTGCCAATATCGTTGGTCATGCGGTGCCGCGTCAATTGAGTTTCCAAACCGCGCAGTCCCCTGTCATGGAGCAACTCGTTTGGCTGCATGAAGTGCTGTTGGTGATTATTACGATTATTACCATCGTTGTTTTAGCGCTTCTGACTTATGCCTGTGTTCGTTTCCGTGAGAAACGCAATCCCGTTCCTAGCAAAACAACCCATAATGTGTTGGTCGAAGTGGTGTGGACGGTGCTGCCGATTCTGATTCTCGTGGGCATCGCGATTCCTGCGCTTCGCGTGCATTACTTCATGGATAATGAGGCCATTATCGCCAATCCTGATTTGACGGTAAAGGCGGTTGGTAATCAGTGGTATTGGAGCTACGAATATCCTGACGAAGCCGTAGGATTTGATAGCAACATCAAGAAAGACGACGAGTTGCTAGAAGGTGAGCCACGTTTATTGGCGGTGGATAATCCGATTGTCATACCCGTTGGTAAAACTGTTCGCATACAGCTAACAGGGGCGGACGTGTCCCACGCGTTTGCGCTGCCTGCCTTCGGCGTGAAGATGGACGCGATTCCAGGAAGACTGAACGAAACATGGTTCAAAGCGGAAAAAGAGGGTATTTATTACGGCCAGTGCTCTGAGCTATGCGGAAAATTGCATGGCTTCATGCCGATTCAAATTAACGTCGTCTCCGAAGCTGCATATGAAGCATGGCTGGCGTGGGCGAAAGTGAAACACGCTGTATAAAATAAGAACGAGGCACAGAGTATGACCCATCACGATCATCATGACGACCATCACGACCACGCGCCTAAAGGCTGGCGTCGTTGGCTTTATTCGACCAACCACAAAGACATCGGGGTGATGTATTTGATCTATGCGGTGGTCGCGGGCTTGTTGGGTGCTGCCTTCTCCATCGCGCTGCGCGCTGAGCTGCAATATCCTGGCGATCAGGTGTTTGGTGGCGACTATCAACTTTACAACGTGTTCCTCACCGCTCACGCCTTCCTGATGGTGTTCTTCCTCATCATGCCTGCATTGATTGGTGGGTTTGGTAACTTTGCGGTGCCGCTGATGATTGGTGCGCCCGACATGGCGTTCCCACGCATGAATAATATTTCGTTCTGGCTACTGGTTCCTGCGCTTATTTTATTGCTGGCGTCGTCGGTTGTCGGCGTGGGTGAAGCGCGCGGCGTGGGTACGGGTTGGACGGTTTATCCGCCGCTTTCGGTGGTGGATGGTCTGCATCGCGGCATGGCAGTAGATCTGGCGATTTTCTCGCTGCACCTTGCGGGTATCTCGTCGATTCTTGGCGCGATTAACTTTATCGTGACGATTTTCAATATGCGCGCACCGGGCATGACGCTCTTCAAAATGCCGCTATTCCCATGGTCGATTCTGATTACGGCATTCTTGCTCTTGCTCGCACTTCCTGTTTTGGCTGGCGCGATTACCATGCTGCTCACCGACCGCAACTTGGGGACGAATTTCTTCAACCCAGCAGGTGGTGGCGACCCCGTTCTCTATCAACACTTGTTCTGGTTCTTTGGCCATCCTGAGGTGTATGTACTGATTCTACCTGCCTTCGGTATTATCTCGGAGGTCGTCTCGACCTTCTCGAAAAAGCCAGTATTTGGCTATCTCGGCATGGTTGGCGCAATGAGCTGCATCGGCGTGCTCGGCTTTATCGTTTGGGCGCATCACATGTTCTCGGTGGGTATGGACCCTGATACGGAAGCCTACTACATGCTCGCAACGATGGTGATTGCGGTACCAACAGGCATCAAAATCTTCTCGTGGATTGCCACTATGTGGGGCGGCTCAATTCGCTTTAATACGCCAATGGTATTTGCGATTGGTTTCATTTTCCTGTTCACCGTGGGTGGTGTTACGGGCGTGGTGCTTGCCAATACCGCCATCGACATCGCGATGCATGATACCTATTACGTGGTGGCGCATTTCCATTATGCAATGAGCCTTGGCGCCTTGTTCGGTGTGTTCACGGGTTTCTATTACTGGATTCCGAAAATCACCGGCTATCGCTATAGTGAAGTATTGGCGAAAACCCATTTCTGGATTTTCTTCATCGGCACCAACCTGACCTTCTTCCCGCAGCATTTCTTGGGCCTTGCTGGTATGCCACGCCGTATCCCTGACTATCCGGATGTGTATGCGGAATGGAATTATTGGTCGTCGATTGGCTCTTATATTGCTGGCTTTGGCGCACTTTTCTTCCTCTATGTCGTCATCGACATGTTCGTGCGCAAACGTCCCGCGGGTGATAATCCATGGGGTGAAGGTGCGAAAACACTGGAGTGGACCCTACCCTCACCACCGCCGTTCCATACGTTCGAGGATCAGCCAGATATGAGTAAATCGGGTGGCCATCACTAACCAAGGCAATCAATAATGTTGGAATTGCTGCTGATTTTTCCTGGCATTCCGCTTTTATTATTTATTATTTTGGCCTTCTTGATAGTTAGGCGCAATAAACGTGCGCGCGCGGCGCTGTCAACTGAGGAGCTGAAAGCCGTTCCGAGAGCCCGTTCGTTATTGGAAATTTTTGGCATATTTATTTTCATTATTGTTGCCTCAATTGCTTTACTGAAATTGATTAAAGTTTACCCTATGCTAGGTTTGTTGCTATTTACTGGCATATTAGCTTTAACTCGCACCTTATTTTCTTCTCATTATTATTCTCGAAAGAATCGAGATTCATGATGTAGTTGCGCTCTATTGTTTGAAGCGTTAAACACGGTTTATGACAAAAACATCCACTGACGTTGTGAGTTTACATGGTATGGATTCCAGCATCGCGGATTACTTCACGCTGCTGAAGCCTGGCGTTATGTCGTTGGTTGTCTTCACGGGCGCGACGGGATTGTGGCTTGCGCCTGTACATATCCATCCGTTTTTACAAGTGATTGCGATTGTGTGTATCGCGCTTGCTTCAGGTGCGGGCGGCGCCATCAACATGTATTATGACCATGATATTGACGCGCTGATGAAGCGCACAGCGTCGCGCCCTGTTCCTGCAGGTCGTATCGCCAAAGACGATGCGCTGGTGATGGGACTTGTATTATCCGTGACCTCTGTAGGGCTCATGGGCTTGGCGCTCAATTGGGTGGCCGCCGCATGGCTGGCATTTGCGATTTTCTTTTATGCGGTGATTTACACCATGCTACTCAAGCGCTCGACGCCCCATAATATCGTGATTGGCGGTGCCGCAGGTGCCTTCCCCGCCGTCATTGGTTGGGCCGCCGCCACGGGCGATGCGTGGGCGATAACGCCGTGGTTGTTATTTCTGATTGTCTTCATTTGGACACCGTCGCATTTTTGGGCGCTGGCGCTCTACCGTCATGATGATTATGCCAAGGCGCGCGTGCCGATGTTGCCCGTCACGCATGGGCTCACGCGCACCAAACGTGAAATTTTCATCTATAGTGCTTTGCTGGTTGTAAGCAGCCTCGCGCCACTTTGGTTCTCAAATGTTGGCGTGGTGTATGGTGTAGTGGCCGTGGCACTGGGCGTGAATTACCTTTGGCATGCGTGGCGTGTCTTGCGCTCTGACGTTCCTAAAGACGCGATGCGCTTATTCGGATTTTCCATCCTCTATTTATTCATTCTCTTTGGCGCATTGCTGACGGATCGCTTCATTGCACACCTGCTCATCAGCGCGTAATTACGAAAGTTTCTCATGCCACACGAAAAAACTCATCAACAGAAAAAGCGCAAGAACTGGTTACTATTTGCCATTCTGATGCTCGTCGTATTCGTCTTTTACTATCTGACGATTCTCAAAGTCACTGGACAATAATCCATGCGCGTTTGGCCCTATATTGCCATACCTGTGGGGATGTTGATGCTCGCCTATGCGGCCGTGCCATTTTATAATATGTTCTGTCGTGTAACGGGATTCGACGGTACGCCGATGATTGCCAAAAAAGCGCCCGATACGATTAGCGATAAAGTAATTACGGTGAGCTTCAATACCGACATGGACCCCAAATTACCATGGACCTTCACACCGCTTGAGCGCCATGTAGACGTGCGTATCGGTGAGCAGCGCTTAACCGCATTTCACGTCGAAAATCTTGCCAATTACCCAACGCGCGGTACGGCTATCTATAATGTTTCACCCCATTCGGCGGGTAAGTATTTCAACAAAATTCTGTGTTTTTGTTTTGAAGAGCAGCGCCTTGGTGCGAAGGCCACTGCCAATTACCCTGTGTCATTTTTCATCGACCCCGCCATATTAGAAGACGAAGACCTCAAGGATTTGCGAAATATTACTTTATCTTACACGTTTTTTAGCTATGAAAGTGCCAATAAGCTAAAATAACGTGAGGCCTTTATGAGCGCACAGAAACATCCCTATCATCTGGTCAATCCTAGCCCTTGGCCAGTCGTGACCGCTTTCAGCATGCTCACCATTGCGATTGGTGCAGCGCTGGCCTTACACAAGGAAGCCTTTGCGCATTTAGTGTTGTTCGCGGGTTTGGCAGCAACCGCAGCCTGCGCCTTCTTCTGGTGGCGTGATGTGATTCGTGAAGGCGTGCATGACAAGGCGCACACCGATAAAGTGCGTATTGGTTTACGTTTAGGCATGGCGCTGTTCATTGCGTCAGAAGTCATGTTTTTCGTGTGTTTCTTCTGGGCGTATTTTGGTGCCGCGTTCTTCCCCAAAGCACCCCTCACCGACGCGTGGAATATTACGGTAGGCGTATGGCCACCAGAAGGCATCATCACCTTTGATCCGTTTGATTTGCCGTTTTTGAATACGCTCATTTTGCTACTTTCTGGCACGACGGTGACATGGGCACATGCAGCACTGCTACAGGGCAATACGAAAGAGGTGCGCACTGCCTTGTGGTGGACCGTTGGCCTTGGCGTTAGCTTCACGATTTGCCAAGCCTATGAGTATGCCCACGCTGCCTTTGCATTGACCGACGGAAAATACGCCTCGACCTTCTATATGGCGACGGGTTTCCATGGCATTCACGTGATTATCGGCACCATCTTCCTCGCTGTATGCTTGCGTCGCGCCTATACGGGCACCATGACACAGGAAGGCCATTTGGGCTTTGAATTCGCGGCATGGTACTGGCACTTCGTAGACGTGGTCTGGTTGTTCCTGTTCATCGGCATTTACTGGCTTACTTCGTAGTATTGAATGCTACGGACATCGTCATACTGACTAGTCCTCCGCGCCGCTTCGCGGGCTCATGGCTGACTCAGGCCTACTGGCCTTCGAATAACGGGTATATCAACCGTCATTCCAGCGAAAGCTGGAATCCACTTTTGGGTAGTTATGGCCTCTCCACTTTCCTGCAAATGTCCCGCCTGCGCTAAGGCTTCGCTCTTCACGGGCGTGCTTAGCGTGGTGGATGCATGTCCAAACTGCGGGTTGAGTTTGAAAGATCACGACTCGGGTGATGGGCCTGTTTTTTTTGCAATTCTGATTGTTGGATTTCTTGTCACCTTCAGTGCAGGATTTTTAGAATATAGCGTGTCGCCACCCTTCTGGGTGCATGCGCTTTTATGGGTGCCTTTGACATTCGCTGCTTGTTTTTATGTGCTGCGTGTGTCCAAGTCCTATCTCATTCATTACGAATATCGCTTGCGAGAGAAGAATGCCATTCACTAGACCACGCCCTATTCCGTTGTTATTTTTCATCAGCGCGATGATTGTCACGCTAGGGCTTGGCACATGGCAAGTACAGCGCTTGCAGTGGAAAGAGAGTTTAATCGCCAACATCGAGCAGGCAAAAACTGAAAAGCCGCTTGCTGAGTTGCCACCCAACGAAACCATCGCAGCGCATGAATTTGAGCGCGTGAAACTTTCTGGCTGGTGGGTGAAAGATACGGAGTTTCATGTCACGCCACGCTATTTTCGTGACACGCTTGGTTATCATATTTTCGCACCGCTTCGCCTGAAGGATGGTCGCGTTGTCATCGTCAATCGCGGTTGGGTTCCTGCCAAACGTAAAGAGATTTCCGAGCGCCCTGAGTCTGTGGCTAAAGGCTACACAACCTTGGTGGGGATGATACGTGTCGGCGCGGATCGCAATACGTTTACACCCGCTTCGAGTTCAGAAAAAAATGTCTGGTTCGGGCGCGACACGGAGCTGATGGCGATTGCCGCAGACCTCAAAAACGTCGCCCCCGTGACGGTGGATGCGATCGGTAAACAAGACCCTGACGTCTATCCCGTACCGTTTGATGGAGAAATTAAACTTTATAATCAGCATCTTAGCTATATCGTGACGTGGTATGGTATTGCGCTTGGCATCCTTGTCATTTTCCTCGTCTACCATTACAAGCGCTGAATGCGTTATGTTTCGACACGTGGGCAAGCGCCCGTTCTGACGTTCAAAGAAGTATTGCTCGCTGGTCTGGCGAGTGATGGTGGCTTGTATCTGCCCGAAACCATCCCTGAGTTTTCACCACAAGAGCTGAGTCGCTTCGCGACACTTTCCTACAACGACCTCGCGTATGAAATCATCGCACCATTTGTCGGTGATAGTTTTTCCGAGAAAGAATTACGGGGTATGATTGAGGCTGCCTATAGCAGCTTTACCCATGGCGCGATTGCGCCGCTTACTCAATTAGCGCATGACCAGTTTGTGCTAGAATTGTTTCACGGCCCGACGTTGGCATTTAAAGACTTTGCGTTGCAATTGCTTGGCCAATTCATGGGCGCAGCACTCGCAGATACGAAAAAGAAATCCGTCGTCGTTGGCGCAACGTCGGGCGATACGGGTTCGGCAGCGATTGCGGGGCTTAGAGGTCGTAAGAATATCGACATCGTGATTTTATATCCCGAAGGTCGCCCATCGGAAGTGCAGCGCAGGCAGATGACAACGGTGGAAGATGCGAACGTACATGCACTCGCCGTGAACGGTACGTTTGATGATTGTCAGGATTTGGTGAAAGCCGTTTTTAATGACGCAGCGTTTCGCACTGAAGTGAATTTACTTGCGGTCAACAGCATCAACTGGGCGCGAGTCATGGCGCAGATAGTCTATTATTTCTATGCAGCACTGGCGCTCGGCGCACCAGCGCGAAGCGTGAATTTCTGTGTACCGACTGGTAATTTCGGCGATATTTATGCAGGCTACATAGCGCGGCGCATGGGCTTGCCAATGGGTAAACTCATCATCGCTACCAACTCAAATGACATTCTGGCGCGCTGTCTTAAAACTGGTGAGTACAAAGTGACGGGTGTTAGCGAAACACTCTCGCCGAGTATGGATATTCAAGTGGCGAGTAATTTTGAACGTTTATTGTTTGACCTGTATGGCCGCGATGGTAATCGCATCGCACAGATGATGCAGGATTTCAAAGTGGCGAAGTCACTGACCTTAACGCCTTCAGCATATGCGGAATTCCAAACCGCGTTTGATGCGTTCGCGGTGGATGATAAAACCACGCTGGATGTTATCAAGGCAACGCATGCGCATTGCAGCTATCTGCTTGACCCACATACCGCCGTGGGTGTGAAGGCGGCAGCGGAATTCTCTGGACCAACCGTCACGCTTGCTACTGCGCATCCTGCAAAATTCCCTGACGCAGTGAAGCAAGCAACGGGCGTTAGCCCAGCGCTTCCCGCGCATTTGGCAGATTTATATGAGCGGCCCGAACGCATTGCACACATGGAAAATAATGTTGAAACACTTAAAGCATTGGTACGTAGCGTATGATGAAACTCGACCAACTTGATAATGGCTTGCGCATCGCCACCGAAGTCATGCCGAATATTCATAGCGCTGCCTTTGCTATTGCGGTGAATGTCGGCGCGCGCAATGAAGATGCAAGCGATGGCGGTTTATCGCATATGCTTGAGCATATGGCGTTCAAGGGCACCGCAAAAATGAATGCCAAACAAATCGCCGAAGCGTTTGATAAAATGGGCGGCAACGTCAATGCCTATACCAGCCACGAACATACGGTGTATTACGCGAAAGTGCTCAAAGAGTATGCTGACGAAGCGCTGGAGCTTTTGTGCGACATCATGCGCAACAGCGTGTTCGACCAAACAGAGTTGGAGCGTGAGCGCGAAGTGATTTTACAAGAAATCGCCATGAACCACGATTCACCGGATGATCTGGTATTCGACATGTCGCAAGAATCGAGCTTCGGATTACAGCCGCTTGGCCGTCCTATTTTGGGTAAGCCAGAGCGCGTCAGCAGCTTTAGTCGTGAAGATTTAATCCGCTACACGCACACCCATTATCAACCTAATCGCATCACGCTGGGTGCAGCAGGTGCGATTGATGCCGATAGCGTGAAAGCGATTATGACACGCTATTTTGGTGACATGCCGCGTGGCGCTGAGCCGAATGTGATTGAAGCGCAGCATGAGTGTTTGGTCAAAACGCTCGAGAAAGATTTAGAGCAAATCCAAATCGTACTTGGTTTTCCGTGCATCGCGGTGACGCACAAGGATTTTCCGAAAGTGCAAGTGCTCTCCACCATCTTGGGTGGCGGCATGAGCTCGCGTTTATTCCAAGAAATTCGCGAGCGCCTTGGACTTGCCTATAGCGTGTCGAGCTTTGTGTCGGGTTATAAAGACACAGGCATTTTGGGTATTTATGCAGGCACCACGCAGGAACATATGGAGTCACTGCTGGGCGCATTACGCAAGGTCATCCATGGCTTAAGTGATGTGAGTGATGAAGAATTGCTGCGCGCCAAAAATCAATTCAAAGCGGGGCTTGTGATGTCGCGCGAAAGTAGCGGACGCATTGCGGAATGGATGGCGCGGCATTTACATATTTATGGTCGGGTGCGCTCGGCCGAAGAACTGCTCGCCGAGATTGATGCCATCACCGTCAAGGATATTGTCGCCGTTGCTGCGCGCTATCTTGCCCATCCCGCGCCTGCGATTGCTGCGATTGGGCCGCATGGGAGCTTAGAGGGTGTAAAGCTTCAGGAACGTCTGGCTGCGTAATGCATACCCACGAATGCACCGTATCAGAAGAACACCATGGCCTGCGGCTCGATAAGTTCCTTGTAGCGGTGATTCCCTCACTCACACGCAATCGTATCCAAGCCATTATAGCAGCGGGTGGATTATTGTTAGCAGGAAAAACTATTGATAACGCCTCGAAGAAGGTCAAAGCAGGCGAAATCTATGAACTCACGGAGCCTGACGCCGTCGCGCTCGATTTAACACCTACTAAAATGGATTTGGATATTATTTATGAGGACGAGGACATGCTCGTGCTCAATAAAACCGCTGGACTCACTGTGCACCCTGCACCCGGAAACCGTGAGGGCACGCTGGTACACGCGCTGCTTGCACATTGTGGTGATTCGCTTTCGGGAATAGGCGGCGTTGCGCGACCTGGTATCGTGCACCGCATTGATAAAGACACGTCGGGGTTATTGGTGATTGCAAAGAACGATACCGCACATCAGCATCTTTCCGCACAACTCAAATCGCGTACACTCAAGCGCACCTATCTGGCTTATTGTTGGGGTGCGACCAAGCAGATGGCGGGCACGGTCGAAGCACCGCTCGCGCGCAACCCGCATAAGCGCAAAGAAATGGCGGTCGTGAAAAGCGGTAAACATGCGGTGACGCATTACGCCACGCTCGAGCGCTACCGCTCGGAGTCTGTAATGGTTGCCAGTAAAATGGAATGCCAGCTAGATACAGGGCGCACGCACCAGATTCGTGTACATATGGCGCATTTGGGCAATGCGCTGCTCGGCGACCCCGTCTATGGCCCTAGCGCGCAAACACGGCTGAATCGCCTGAAGTCTCAGGATATTGTTCTTCCAGAAGAAACGGTTTCTTTACTGCTCGGGTTTAATCGACAAGCGCTGCACGCGCGGCAACTGGTGCTTTGCCACCCTAAAACGGGCCAAGAAATGACCTTCGAAGCACCACTTCCTGCGGATCTCAAGGCCTTAGAAGCGAGCCTCGCTTCCTTGACAAAATAGGGTTTTTGGGGTAGTTTCCTACACACGAACAAGAAAAAAGTTTGGCAACGCCTTGCGTAACGTTTTACGCGTTTTATATGTCAGGAATGGAAGTCACTATGGCACATCACAAGATGGCAGCTTTGCCGACGGTCTCATCTGACACTGGCCTGCGCCAGTATTTGCAAGAGATTCAGAAATTCCCCATTCTGGAAGCGGATCAAGAATACGCACTCGCCAAACGCTGGACGGAGGATGGTGATTATGAAGCGGCACATGCACTCGTCACCAGCCATTTGCGCCTTGTGGCAAAAATCGCCAGTGGCTACCGCGGCTATGGATTGCCCATGAGCGAGCTTATTGCTGAGGGCAATATCGGGTTGATGCAAGCCGTCAAAAAATTTGAGCCAGAAAAAGGTTTCCGCCTTTCAACCTATGCCATGTGGTGGATTCGCGCCTCGATTCAGGAATTCGTCTTGCGTTCATGGAGCCTTGTGAAAATGGGCACGAGCGCTGCACAAAAGCGCTTATTCTTCAATTTGAAGAAAATGAAAAAGCGCCTGAAGGATGTGGATGATTCCAAGTCACTCACCCCCAATGAAATTCGTATTATCGCTGAAGAGTTGAATGTGCATGAGCAGGACGTGATTGATATGGACCAGCGCATGGGTGCGCATGACCAGCACCTCAATGCCCCTATCAATGCAGACGGTGAAGGTGCCGAGTATGGCGACATGCTGGCTGATCCTAGCGCGTCGCACGAAGAAGTGCTGGGCGACCATGAAGAGTTTATGCAAAAGCGCGGCCTCATGATGAATGCGATGGCAGCACTGAATGAACGCGAACGTGAAATCGTACTGGAGCGGCAACTGAAAGACGAGCCAATGACGCTCGAAGATCTCTCACAGCGTTATGGTATCTCGCGTGAACGTGTGCGACAAATCGAAGCCCGCGCTATCGAGAAAATGACCCAGTACGTGCTGGACGCCGCAAAAAAACCACTACTGCCTTCACCCAAGGCGGCTTAGGCAACTGCCGCACGGTGCTGGTGACGCCAATCACTAATCGCTTCAAGCTTGGCTGTTACTAACGTGCGCTCTTTGAGTGCAATCTGTGTTTTGATTTTATGCACGACGGCGGCAATCCAATCGCGCCCCGCCATACGCGCGCTCGTTGCACGCAGCATGAGCTCATAGACGGGTGAATGCATCAACCCCAACCGCTCTTGCTGATATTTGCTGCTGGCTTTTTCCACGGCAATCAACTGCGCGCGTAATTCCGGTAGGCGAATATCTTCCGGCATGCTCAAGATATTCTCGAGCGTCCATTCTGCTTGCAGGCGTACGAGTTTTGCTAAATCGCGCGCGTCATAAGCCTCATTTACTTCCTGCATTTTCACGGCTGCTTCAACATAATCTTCGGTGCTTTGCACATCGGGGTGAATATGTTTGGCGAGTGTGCGGTAGCGTTTTTTGAGTTCATTCGCACGGTCAAGCTGTGCTTGTTTGGCGGCATCATGCATCGCGCTGGTGATGGCGGCGAATTCTTCCTCGTTGGCATTGGGTGTGCCTTCTAATTCCGATTCGAGTGCGACGAGTTTTTCAACATACTCACCCACCGCCGCATAATAGGTTTCGATGAAGCTAGTCAGCTCCAACTCAAGCGCCAAGGTGGCGCGTGCGTGCATTTCGATATGCTTGAGGGCGTGCGCTAGCCGCGCGCGAAGGTAGATTTCTTCTTGTTTATGAGCACGTTGATGTAGGGTCGTCACGATACTTGTACCTACTATTCGTAGTGTGTGTGCTGTCAATAACACCTATATTTAGTAGGTTGGCAAGTAGAAAGCGCTACGCGCTGTGAATAGTGAATAGTGACATATGGATGGTGATATTAGCGCAGCACTCGGCTGGCGGGGAACGTCACTTTCACCGTAGTGCCTTCACCAACCGATGAGGTGAGTTGCAATTTACCGCCATGAAGCTCGGCAAACATTTTACATAGTGGCAGACCCAGCCCTGTACCTTCGTGGCTTTGGCTGCGATGGACCTGACCAAATACCGCAAGTGCGGTTGGGATATCTTCTTCGGCGATACCGATACCTGTATCCGCCACGCTGATGACAAGCTGGTTACCTTCAAACAAGGCATTGACGGTAATCGAGCCAGCTTGCGGCGTAAATTTGATAGCGTTGGAAAGCAGGTTGAGCAGAATCTGCCGCACTTTGCGTTTGTCTGCCTTGAGTAGCGGCAGATTCGGAGCAATCGTAGTGATGAGGGCAATCTGTTTGCCTTTGGCTTTTTCGTTCATGATGCGCGTACATTCTTCAATGCTGCGCGAAATATCGACTTCTTCTTCGTTGAGCTCGAGCTTACCCGCCTCACCTTTCGAGAATTCGAGAATATCCGAAATGAGCTGTAACAAATGCGTGCCGCACAGGTTGATGTCTTGAATACGTTCTTTTTGTTTGTCATTGAGTGGGCCGAAATAGCCGGCATTGAGCATTTCCGAAAAGCCAATGACGGCATTGAGTGGCGTGCGCAATTCATGTGACATGTTGGCAAGGAATTCTGATTTGGCTTGTGAAGCAAGAATCGCCGCACCTTCGGATTCTTCGACGCGCATAATTTGTTTCGCCATAGTGAGGGCGAAGAACGATAGCACCGAACCAAAAATGGTGAAAATGGCAAGGAATGAAATATCTTTCACCCGCGCATCACGCCATGTGGAGAGAAAGTCGGCCTCATCAATTACAATCGCCGTGATGATGGGGAGATTTTTGAGCTGCGAATAGGAATAGATTTTAATCGTATCATTGAAGCTTTGCGTATCGGTAATCACGGCGTGAGGTTTGGCGTGCGTTTGTGCGTGATCGCCAATGAAATCTAAAATCACGTCGCGCTCTGGGTCATGGTCGGGGCCCGTGAACAGCAGCGTACCGTCTTCGAGCATGAGTGACATGAAGCGCTCTGTTCCGAAATCGACGGAGGTAAAAAAGTCGGAAAAGTATTTGGGGTCAATCGCTGCGACAATCACGCCACCGAAAGAGCCATCCAGCTTATTGAGTCTGCGACTCATGACGACAAGTGTGGGGTGGTCTTTGCTTTGTGTATGTTGTTGGCCGATATAGTAATTGCGATCCAAGTCGTCTTGCAAGCTGCTGAAGGACGGACTTTCCTTCATCGACTCATAATAATTGAACCAGTTATCATAGCCGTCTTTATTGGCAGCAATCTCAACGGCGCCATGCTCATTCACCAACATCATTGCAGCGATTTGCGGCGTTTCTTCTACCCAGTTACGGAAGTTGTTCTCAATATCATGCGGCAAGTTACCGCCAAAGAGCATATTGAAATATTGGCGCTCGACGGCGCGTCGCAATGTTAAATCGACAGCAAGAAACGTGAGCTCCACTTGATCAGAAAGAATCTTCGTGAGGCGCGCCGCGTTCTTTTTACCTTCGGTGACGGAATTTTCGTATGCCTTGCTCGCTTGATAGGCAACGAATACGCAGAACAACAACATGATAAGCGCCGAGAATGCGATGAGCGTTTTCGCGCGCGGCGATTTCGCACGCGCATCCGGCCCTTGAGCAACGGGGGTAAAAAACTGCGCGTTCGGCTTTGCCATGAACTTCCTTCTGTGCGTTACGCCTACCGCATCCGCTGCTGGCTCTTCTTTTTTAATAACGCTCAGCTGTGGTACGGTATTGCGCATGAAGTATTACGGGTTTTGGGTTAAAGATACGCTAAGAAAGTCTTAGAGAACGGTTACTTAAGCGTTTTATCCTCCAGAAGTTAAGATTTGGTTAATGCTATAACCTTTTTATAAATCAATGAATTAGCTAATTTATTGCAATTCCAACTCCCCCTTTGAGGAGTAGTCGTAGAGCGCAGCGATACGGTGGGGGGTAGTGGAATCCCCCTCAAGGGGGGGGGGAGGTAAAAAATACTAGCTAACTCACTCTTTCCCGTTACATTCCCTGCATGGTGGTTCGCATTCATAGCGTTGCCTTTGAAGGCATCGAAGCAGTGCCCGTTGAGGTACAAGTGCATATTGGTGCGGGGCTTCCCGCCTTCACGATTGTTGGGCTGCCGGATAAAACCGTTGCCGAATCACGTGAGCGGGTTCGCGCCGCCATTCAATCCATGGGGATTGCGATTCCCGCCAAGAAAATTCTTATCAACCTTGCGCCTGCTGATATTCTCAAAGAAGGTTCGCATTTCGATGTGCCGATTGCGCTAGGGCTACTTACCGCACTGAACATGCTGCCTGAAGATGCGATGGGTGGATATATCGCCATGGGTGAGCTGGCGCTGGATGGCCAATTGCTCCCTGTGGCGGGCGTTTTGCCTGCAGCGCTCGCTGCCGCCGCTCAACAAAAAGGCATTATTTGCCCAGAGCAAAATGGCGCAGAGGCTGCCTTTGGCGGTGAGCATATTGATGTGCTTGCGCCTGCTTCACTGCTGGCGCTTATTAATCACGTCAAAGGTCAGCAAGTGCTGAGTGCGCCCACCGCGAGTGTGATTGCAGCGGCGCATCGTGGCCCTGATTTATCGGAAGTGCGAGGACAAGATATTGCCAAACGTGCCCTCGAAATTGCTGCAGCAGGTGC
>JBMOEL010000016.1:0-22495 GCA_049314715.1 Rickettsiales bacterium | reverse complement strand
GTCCATCGTCGGGTGCGGTGGTGGAGTGGAAATAATCGACCACATGCCCCGTTTTATCGACCAGATATTTATGGAAATTCCATTTCGGTGCTGTGCCGAAACCTAGCACGTCATAGGCATATTTATAGAAGGGATGTGCCTTGTCGCCCGAGACGACTTCTTTAGAAGCCATGGGGAACGTCACGCCGTAATTGCGTTTGCAGAATTGCGCAATCTCTTCGTTGCCAGCGGGTTCTTGGCCGCCGAAATCATTACTTGGCACACCAATAATCACGAGGCCTTTATCTTTGTAGGTGTTGTAAAGCGCTTCCAGCCCTTCATATTGTTTGGTGAAGCCACATTCAGAAGCGGTATTGACAATAAGCAGCACCTTGCCCTGATACTGCGATAAGGGCAGGGGTTGATTGCCTGTTAGGGTCGTGAAGCTAAAATCATAGGCGGTGGCGGTGGTGTTGGTCGCAGCGCAGCCCGTGCTAAATAATCCCATAAGAACTCCTAATAATGCAAAGCGTTTCATCAGTGACTCTCCGTTTTTTTGGCGATGGCGAGGCGTAAACCATAGGGCAAATGCTGCAGCAATTTCAGTAGCCGCGTAAAGCCCTTTGGGAAGTGAATTTCAAAACGCTTGGTGAGTAGTCCGTCGGCAATATAACGTGCGGCGCGTTCGGACGTAATCATCATGGGCATGGTAAAGTTATTTTTATCGGTGAGTGGTGTTTGCACAAAACCGGGACTTATGAGTTTGATGTCGAGATGCTTGGGCGCTTCGCCATACAGACTTTCGGCAAGGTTGATGATGGCTGCTTTGGTCGCACTATAAGGTTGGCCGCCAGGTAGGCCTGTATAGCCCGCGACGCTGCCACACAGGGCAAGTTGTGCGTGCGACTGGGCGGTGAGTTTGGGTAGTAGCGCATGAATAAGCGCAAAGGCGCTCGTCAGGTTCACCTCAATGATAGTGCGGGTTTGCTGCATATCCAGTTCGCTGAGCTTCATGGGTTGATAGAGTGCAGCCATGAAGATGACGCGATGAATCGTAACGCATTCTTGCCAGAGTTTATCCACCGTTTGTTGCAGTGCTATGCTGTCGCTCATATCAAGCGGGGCTACAATATGCTGCGCGCCATGTTGTGCAACAAATTCATTGAGTGCTGCAGCATTGCGTGCGGAAACAATGACGCGCGCACCCTCGGTTGCGAACTGTTTGGCGAGCGCAAGGCCAATGCCGCTTGATGCGCCAATCACCCAAATCACTTCGCCGTGGTAGCGCTGCTGCATGGATTACTGCTTTTGCATAAAGATGGTGAGTTCAGCGACCGTGAAGCCGAATTTTTTGATGTAGGAGCGGTTAATCATCACCCCATCATGCATCTGCCACATCCAATCATCGAACGTTACACGGTAGGTGGAGCCGTCCACGTCCAAGTCCATGCGGTAAGCCCATTGAATAGCGTTGCCATTACTCGCGCCCTTGGCTTTATCGAGAATATCGCTGGCGGTGCCTTCATAGGTGCCATCAGTGAGTCGTGTAATCGTCCAGATGCGCTGTTGGGTTTTACCTGTGTAATAGGTGAAGTCTTCTTTGAGTGTGCCAACATCACCTTCCCATGAGCCATGCATGGTCACATCAAAACGGCTGACCACACGGCCGCGCCAATCTTGCACAATACCCCATGCCTTAATGGGCCCTGTGAAATAGGCTTTGAGGTCGGCCTTTGGCTCGGTGCCATCATAAAAGGCGAGTTCTTTATTCATACAACCACTAAGCATGAGGATGACTCCTAATAGAGCGAGGGGACGTGTGAGACGCATAAGTTACTCCTTCAGTGATACGTGTGGCAAGTGTCCATAAGACGGTGGCGGCAATGAGTTTGATGAGGCAGGGAATCAAGGCATAGAGCAGGCTTAGAGCATTGAGCGCGGTTTGGGTATTTTCCTTGGCGGGCATGAATCCCGCCATGTCGAGCACCACTAAGGTAAACCCAGAACTCAGTGCCAGCGCAGCCTTGGTCAAAAACGCCAACATGCCGTAATGGGCACTTGCGGTGTCGTGCTCTGGTTGGGCGTGAATTTGATCGGCGATGATGGAAGGCGGCAAGACAAGGTCGGCACTAAAGGCAATGCCCGATGCGATACAGATGATGGCGTAAGGAATCAATGCGCCTTCTTCCAGAAAGAATGCGCCGATGAAACTGATGACCGCAAGAACCATGGACCATAACCATGCACGGTATTTGCCGTGGCGCTTGCTGAGTGCTTGCCAGAGCGGCATACCTGCCATACCTGCAACAAAGTATAGCAACAAGAATGGCCCTAGATACGCCTCAGCGCCGAGCAAGTCGCGCACGAAGAAAATCACTAATACAGCCGGGATACTCGATGCCAACATACTGAGTGCAAAGGCTAGAAAAAACCACTTGGTGGTTGGCGTGAAGCTACGCATGCCGCCAAATAATGTGGTGGGTTTTGTTTTCGTGGTTGTTAATGCAGCACGTGTGCGCCAGCCATGCAGCACTATAAGTGCAACTACCAATAAGCCTGCCAGCAGGAAGCTCAAGAGCGTGAAAGGATGCGCAAGCGGTAGGGATGGAATTGTCACCGCGCATAATAGCCCGACAATACCAAGTAACTCACGCGTCGTGGCGATGCGTGTTTGTGCATAGGGCGTGCTCCCCCATAACGCACCTAGACTATTCAGGTTAATGCTGAGCACGCTATAGGCAGTGGTGGCGAGGAATATACAGCCAATAAACCAAACGAGTGTGTAGGAAGCGGGGGGATGAAATAATGCGAAGAAACTCAGTGCCAATAGGACAGTAGCGCATCGCAAAATTCCCATGCGTTGTGCAGCAAAGCGGTCACTCAATGCACCAATGAGCGGGTCTTGTATCGCGTCGATGGCGCGCAAGGCAAGCAGTGCTGCACCGAGTATGGCAAGTGATAGGCCATGATGGGTGGCGTAAAAATCCGGCGCATGGAGGTAAAGCGGCAAGCCCGCAAATGCAATTGGCAAAGCAAGTAACCCATAGCGCAGCAGCATGCTACGACGGTAGGGTTCAGTGCTCATTTCAGCCCTAAAAGTTGGCGGCGCAATTGTGGTTCGGAAGTGCTTGTGGCAAGCCAAATATCAAAGAAATGCCTGCCAAATGCGCGGTCTTCCACCGCACCAATCATTGTATCATTTTTATAAAAACGCGTGACACCTGTTTGGGGTAAAAAAATACCAGTGATGACATCACCCTTTTGCACGTCAGGGAAAATTTGCTGCATTACATCACCCCATCGTTCAAGATTCGCTTCGCTAACCTTATCTTGATTGCGCATTTCATCGACTGAGATGCTGGCAATTTTTTCACCGCTTACTTCAGTGAGATAGGCGAGCTTGAGAATAAAAGGTTGGCTTGCATCATAGCGCCCGTTTGAGGCGAATAAGGTTGCATCATACGCGTCCCAGAACAGGATGGTAAGGCGACCTGAGCCAACGGGTTTTGCATCAGGTATGTAGCGTGTTACGACATCTGCGAATACGGGTGAGCTGATGAGTAGCAGCATTGAGAATAGGGCTGCGAGCTTACGCATGCTGTAGCTCCAGCTGCATCACATCCGTGCGGCCAACAGTGAAGCTCGCGATGCATGCCGCGAGATAAAATCGCCAGATACGAATGAATTGTTCATCAAAACCTAACTGAATGACCTCACTCAATTTATTCTCGAAGTTATCCAACCAGTGTTTCAGCGTGCGCGCATAATCTTGGCCGAATGCATGGGTGTCCGTGACACGTAAATCGACTTGGCGCGCTTCGCTTGCGAAGCGTTCGGGGCTTGGCAACATTCCGCCGGGGAAAATGAAACTGCGAATCATATCGCCACCTTTGCGGTAACTTTCAAAATGTTTATCCGCCACCGTAATGGTTTGGATAACGGCGCGCCCCTTACTTGCCAGCAGTTCTTTGATTTTACCAAAATAGACCGGCCAATAACGCTCGCCCACCGCTTCAAACATTTCGATGGAAACGAGGTGGTCATATTTACCCTGCTGGTGACGGTAATCTTCAATCACGATATTCGCTTTGTCCTCAAGGCGCTTGGTGGCATAGGCGTGTTGTGCTTTGGAGAGCGTGATGCCTTTAATGGCATAATCGCCTTTTTCCATGGCGCGCTCGGCAAAGCCGCCCCAGCCGCAACCCACCTCAATCAGTGAGCCGGATGTTTGATTTAGGCGCTCAATAATACGGTCATATTTTTGATGCTGTGCGTCGGTGAGATTTTGTACGCCGTCACCAAATAGTGCGGAGGAATAGGTCATGGAAGGGTCCAGCCACAGCGCATAGAAATCATTGCCTAGATCATAATGCGCGTGGATGTTGCGTTGGCTGCCTTTGAGATTATTGCGCTTGAAGAAATAGAAAAATCGTGTGACGGCGCGGGTGAAGGCGCTGCCATAAATATAACGATTCAAGACCTCTTCATTTTGCAGGCCAACTAATAATAAGGCGGTTAGGTCCTCTGTGTCCCACCATCCGTCGCGGTAGGATTCGGTGAGGCCAATATCGCCGCGCTCGGCCATTGCGCTTACCGTGCGCCAGTCACGAATATGCATAGTGCCATTCGCGCCTTTTTCGCCGCCTTCAAAACGGTAATGTTTCCCGTCTGGCGTGCTAACGGTGAACGAGCCATAAGCGAGATGCTCAAGGGATTTAAGGAAGCGTTTCGTAATGGTTTGGTGCAACATAACTATTTCTATATAATGTTTATAAAGGTGGTTGAGGTAAGTTTTTGGAAACGGAGAGTTTCTTATCACGTTGTATGGGTTTCACGATATAGCGAATTCCCTTACGCATGAGCTTGATGGCCTGCCAATGGATAAGTGCAATGGTGGTGAGGGTGACGATAGGGTAACGCCAGAATGCGCGTCGTAGATTGGCTCTGGTCAAGGGTTCCAGCGACCCAATTAGTGACGTTAAAAGCTGCTTTTCGCCATTTTCATGGGTGTAATCAATCCAGATACCGAGCTTTCCCTCACTTTGCGTGACACGGAAATGATAGGTTCCGTGGCGTTCCAAAAAGGGCGAAACATGGAAGAGCTTGTCAGCATGGTGCCATTGGTCGCTACCAATAGGCGAATGGTCGCTATTGGCGCAGAAATAACTATGGGTTTCACCAAAGGTATTATTCACCTCAGCCAGCATGGCGCGCAGATTCTGCTCAGCATCCATACATAACCAGAAGCTGACGGGGTTAAAGAGATAGCCCAGCACACGCGGCATGGTGACGAGGGTAATAGTGGTGATTTCTTGGCCGAAACTCTGCTCCGCGAGAATAGCGCGCATCCAGCCTTCGAGTGAGGAGCCATCTTTGGCGCCATGGTCTTTGTCGTGAATGGTAAGTAGGCTGCTGCGATTATAACCCCTACGCCAGCCATCATTCACCAAAGCGAGTTGGTGTAGCGGCAGCGCCAGATAATAGGTGCTGTAAACAAATTGGTTCACCTTCGGAAAAAGCCGCTTATGCATCACCTTCGCGGTGAAGATCTGCGGGGCTATTTCCATGTTTTATCCATTTCCATGGCGCGGGTAAGCGTTACAGCGCTGAGCAATCCATCTTCATGGAAACCATAGCGCTGATAGGCACCGCAATACCAGATGCGGTCTTGCCCCTGAATCTCTTGGATGTGTTCTTGTGCAAGAATTGCTGCACTATCGAAGATAGGATGTTCCAGCGTGGTACGATTATGGACGAGGTGCGCAGCAGGTGGCCGCGAAGGGTTGAGCGTGACAATGAGATTAGTCTTGGTGGGCAGGGTTTGTAATCGGTTCATCCAATAGCTTAGTGATACGGCAGGTTTAGCATCATGGCGGCCTTCGGAGTGATAGACCCAGCTTGCCCATGCGCCTTTGTGTTTGGGCATGAAACTCTCGTCACTATGCAAGACCACTTCATTGGGTTGATAGCGCATTGCGCCTAAAATGCCGCGCTCGGCATCGCTTGGGTTTTGCAGCATATGTAGTGCCTGATCGCTATGGCAAGCGAGGACGACTTGGTCATAGACGGCACTGCCGCCTTGACTATCCCGCACCTCAACACCTTGTGCGGTGCGCGTGATTGCAACCGCACCGCAATTGAGCTTTATGCGATCACCAAATGGTGCGGTAAGGCGCTTCACATATTCACGACTGCCACCATCCACCGTGTACCATTGCGGCTGGTCATTGACGCTGAGAAGCCCGTGGTTATCAAAAAAACGGACGAAGCTGCGCGCTGGGAAGGCGAGCATTTGCTCCAGCGGTGTGCTCCATATGGCGGCGCCCATCGCCAGCAAATAATAGTTGCGAAACCACGTGCCCATGTTCAGTGCATCAAGGCATTCGCCCAAGGTTACGCTCGGGTCTTTATCCAAAAACGCTTTGGAGGCTTTGTTGAAACGCAAAATGTCGGCAATCATGCGCAAAAATTTTGGGCGCAGCAAGTTACGCTTTTGTGCAAACAGATTGCCAATCGATTGCGTGCCATATTCGAGCCAGTGATGGTCAATGCTCGCGCCAAACGACATGTCACTTTTTTTGACAGGTACATTCAGGTGGTTGAATAACCCTGTCAGCAGCGGGTAATTACGATAGTTGAATACAATGAAACCCGTATCAACGGGGATAATGCCTTCGGGCGTTTGCGCCTCAACGGTGCGGCTATGCCCGCCAAGATAATCGTTCTTTTCATACACCGTGACATCATGATGGTGCTGCAAAATATAGGCAGCGCCCAGACCAGAAATTCCTGAACCAATAACGGCGATGGATTGACGTTGCATGAAAACTCGTCACGAGGTGAAGCGCGCTATTTATAGAAGGAGACTATGCGCTAAGCAAGCGCGACAAGCTGCTTGGCGAGTTGGTCAGCTTGAACACGTAACTCCGGAACGGCAGTGGTTTCGAGCAGTTCGCCAATTAATAATGGGCCGATGGCGTAAATGTGTTTGCCGACTTTGAATCCATCTGCTTTTACACCAAAGCCTGTTTCGTGCGCGGTGAGTAATTGGTTGCTCAGTAATTGTTGCACCAATGGATTGCGCAAAGTCTTTGTGCGATATTCTTGGCCGATACAATGAATCGTGAGCGCTGCTTTAGGTAAAGCCATTTTGCGTGTGGCGATGATTTCGAGATTGTTATCAGCGTGTAATTGCTCCCAGATTTGCGGGGCCATACGGTGGCGGTGTATATTCCAAAGTCCAAAATATTTATTCAAGAATCTACGTCGCGCGTCAATGCTCTGCGATTTCCAAATCGTTTGCAGATGTGGACGCAGACTATCCACCACCTCCTGCCACGCGCCACGGGTGTGGGCGATGCGTTTAATCGTATGTAACCATGCACTCAAGTGGGTGGGTGATGGAGAATCCCACATATATTTATTTGGATTCTTAAGGTGGGGCTGCGGGATGCGTCCGCTACGCGAAGCGAGATAGATTTTACCTTCAAATCCGCGTGCGCGCAGTGTGAGGAATGCATCGACGCCGGTAAGGCCTGCACCTAGAATCAGCACGGATTCGCTGTTGGTGGGTAAGGGGTGTTCAAGCAGTTCCCAAGGGCTGATGGTGCTGGTGGTGCTTTTTTGCTGCGCCGCTTCATTGCCGGTTGCTAGCACAACCCTGCGGGTTGAGGCTTGTTGTGTTTTTGTTGTGATAGTGAGTTGCTTATCAATAGAAATAACTTCTTCTTCGATGAGTTCTATATCATGGTCTTCGTTGTTCAATGCTGCGTCGAGAATTAGGTCAATATAATCGCCATAAAACAGGCGCGGCACGAAGTCGCCGGCTGTGTAATGTTTGGTATCAGGTTGGGTGGCGAGCCAATCAACAAAATGGCTTGGTGCGTCGGGGAAGGCGCTCATATTATGTGCGGGGACGTTTAGCAGATGATGAATATCCTCCGTACTATAGGCAGCGCCGCGCCCAAGATTGCTGCGCGAAAAGAGCGCAATACGCAGTGGTTTTTGGGCATGACGCAGACAATTCGCGAGCGTGAGCACACCCGAAAATCCTCCGCCGATAATCGCAATATCAAATGCCGGCGCCGTGGTGTTGCTCATAGGTCTCCAGTAATTTGCTCGCGGGGATGCGGTTTTTCATAATCGCATAGAGTGCGGTAATTTCATTGCTTCCTGTTTTGGTAAAAAGAAATGGGAAAATTCCATGCAACAAAATCGCAATACCCGCCCATAACATGCGACCTGACATGCGGAGCGTGAACCATAAATGCTCAAGGTACGTTTCACCAGTCGCCTTAGGGTGTTCGGTGAAGGCTTCATTCAGTTTCGCGCTGACTTTTTGTGCTACTTCTTGTGCTTTTTCTTTATATTCAGGTTTCATGTGTGCCTCCTAATGATGTGCTCTTACGATTTTTCCGTGCGGTGCTTTTTCGCCCGCCAGATCGATGAATAGTGCAGTCAATGATTCGGGGGTAGGCAAGCTTGCTGGGTCTTCGCCTGGGAAGGCCTGCGCACGCATTTTGGTGCGCACGGCGCCTGGGTCAAGCAGATTCACTTTAATAGGCGTTTGCTTCACTTCCGCCGCATAGGTGATGGTGAGATGTTCGAGTGCGGCCTTGCTTGCTGCATAGGGTCCCCAGTAAGCAATCGGTGCGGCTGCCGCACCTGAAGTGACCATAATTACCCGACCTGCCTTTGACATGCGTAGCAACGGGTCCATCGCGCGGATGAGGCGATAATTCGCGGTGACATTCACTTTGAACACGTCCTCAAATTCAATGGGGGCTGCGTGGGCAAGGGGTGAGAGCGAGCCGAGCATGGCGGCATTACCCACCAGAATATCGAGCTTCTTGAAGCGCTCATAGATTGTCGCGCCCAATGTATCAATCATCTCGCCTTGGCGAATATCCAGCGGCACCAGCGTGGCAGCGCCGCCATGCGTTCGTATCTCATCATCGACTTCTTCGAGGCCACCTACTGTGCGTGCGGTCAAAATCACATGCGCACCTTCTTTGGCGAAGGCTTTGGCAACAGCTGCGCCAATGCCGCGTGATGCACCCGTAATCAGCGCGACTTTGTCTGTGAGACGCATTAGGCCACTTCTTTGACAAAGAGGTCAGCTTGCTTGCCACCCAGCCCGTGCTCGTTGTCCGTTAGTGCGATGGGGTATTCGCCCGTGAAGCACGCGTCGCAATATTGGGGGATTTCGTTATTGCGCTTGGCTTCACCCACGGCGCGATACAAGCCATCAATGGTCAGGAAAGCGAGCGAGTCTGCACCAATCAGTTCGCACATTTCGTCGATCGTATAATTAGCGGCCATAAGTTGCGAACGCTCTGGTGTATCGACGCCATAGAAGCAAGAATTAGTGGTTGGTGGTGATGCAATCCGCATGTGGACTTCTTTCGCGCCCGCCTCGCGCACCATGGCAACGATTTTTTTACTGGTCGTGCCACGAACAATCGAGTCGTCTACCAGAATTACTTTTTTACCAGCAATCATTGAGGTGTTGGCGTTATGTTTCAGCTTCACACCAAGGTGACGCACTTGGTCGGTGGGTTCTATGAAGGTACGACCTACATAATGGTTACGGATGATGCCAAGCTCAAATGGAATGCCCGAAGCTTGTGAATAGCCAAGTGCAGCTGGTACGCCAGAGTCTGGCACGGGCACGATAATATCGGCCTTCACAGGTTTTTCTTTGGCGAGTTCTACGCCAATGCGTTTGCGCATGTGATAGACGTTTTTATGTTCCATAAAACTATCGGGGCGCGCGAAATAGACATATTCAAAAATGCAGAAACGATGCGTCGATTGCGTGAAAGGATAGAGGCTTTCAATGCCATCCTTGCGAATCACAATCATTTCACCTGGTGAAATATCGCGCTCAAAACGCGCGCCGATAATATCCAGCGCGCAGGTTTCAGAAGCCAACACATAGGCATCCCCCAAACGCCCTAAGACAAGTGGACGCACGCCGTTAGGGTCACGCGCGCCAATCAGCGCGTCTTTGGTAAGCATGACGAGGGAATACGCGCCTTCCACTTGCTTGAGTGCGTCGATGATACGGTCTTCCACCGTCACTCCGGTAGAGAGCGCCACCAGATGCACAATGACTTCTGTGTCGGAGGTGGATTGAAAGAGCGAGCCGCGCGCAATCAGGTCTTTCTTGATGGTCAGCGCATTGGTGAGGTTGCCGTTATGTGCCACACCAAATCCACCAATCGAGAGCTCGGCAAAGAATGGTTGCACATTGCGCAGCATGGTTTCACCGGTGGTCGAATAGCGGTTATGGCCAATGGCGTTTTGGCCGACCAGTTTTTTCATAATCTCAGGTGTATTGAAATTATCGCCGACTAAACCGAGTGCACGGTAAGGGTAAAATTTATCACCATCACTGCTGACAATTCCCGCTGCTTCTTGACCACGATGTTGGAGTGCATGCAAGCCCAGCGCCGTATGGGCCGCTGCATCCGAAGATCCGAAGATGCCAAAGACGCCACATTCGTCGTGGAATTTATCAAACATTATTTCCCGCTTTCCATCTCGTTTTGGAGGTCTTCCATCGTTGGCCATTTAGGTTCTTCGGTGGGGTCGTTATCTTCGTTTAACAATTTTTCGTCGGTCGCCGTGTCGTCTTTCAGTGTTTCCATATGATCTTCCGTTGCTTCTTTGAGCGTTGAAATCTCGGCGAGATATTCAGGCGCAATCGCTGCTAACCATTTGGCTGATTGTTCGACGTAAGGCTTGGTCATCGAGGTTTTGAGGAAATCTGGCTGCTTGTCCTCGTCTTCGGAAATCATGATGCTCATGGTGAAGTAGCCAATCGACACCAGCAATATACCACGTGCGACGCCAAATAGAAGGCCCAAGATATTATCCATCGCGCCGACTTCATTGCCGGGCTTAAGCATTTTGAGCAACATGCGATTAAACAGCGATATGATGAGCAGTGCCGTGATGTACGTACCCATCGAAGCAAAGCCGCTTGCCACCATGGTGCTTTTAACGTGTGGTTTAATATAGGCGGCAACGTCAGGAAAAACATAAAGTGTGATAAGGCCAGCACCAACCCATGCGCCTAAGCTAAGTAGTTCGCGCACAAATCCGCGAAAGAGTGATAAAAGAGCTGAAAGCGCAATGACGCCGAGCACGATGGCATCAAAGATATTAATCGTTGTTTCGACCATGGAATTATAACCCCACTATCCATTTCACAAGGTCTTCTACATGATGCATCCGCTCACTGCCAAGCGATTTTGCAGCCTTGGTGGAGGCAGGAATCAGCGCCTTGGTAAAGCCTAGCTTTTCGGCTTCTTTGAGCCGTGCATCCACCCTAGAGACGGCGCGCACCTCGCCCGTAAGGCCAATTTCGCCCACTGCGATGAGGCCTTGGGGCAAGGGCTTATCGAGCAGTGCAGAGAGTAGGGCGCTTGCTGCAGCAAGGTCGGCTGCGGGTTCGCCCACTTTCATGCCGCCTGCAACATTCAAGAATACCTCTTTATCGGCGAATCGCATGCCAGCACGAGCCTCGAGCACGGCGAGAATCATGGCGAGGCGCTGCGAGTCGAACCCTACGGTAGCGCGGCGCGGTGTCGACATCATGGAGGGTGAGACGAGCGCCTGAATCTCGCATAATATGGGGCGCGTGCCTTCCATTCCCGCGAAAACCGCCGCACCGCTAATCGCACTTTCGCGCTCTTCCAGAAAAAGGGAGGAGGGGTTCAAGACTTCTTCCAAACCCTTATCGCTCATATTGAAAACACCGATTTCATCGGTTGCGCCGAAGCGGTTTTTCACCGCGCGCAAAATACGGTATTGATGGCCGCGATCGCCCTCGAAATAAAGCACCGTGTCCACCATATGTTCGAGCACGCGGGGGCCAGCTATCTGCCCATCTTTGGTCACATGGCCGACCAGAATTAGCGCAAATCCACGTTTTTTTGCAGCACGAATCAGCTCATGGGCGCTAGCGCGCACTTGCGCCACCGTGCCAGGCGCAGAGTCGAGCGAGTCGACGAACATGGTCTGGATAGAGTCGATGATGACGACGCGATGCGTCTCGTTCTTGTCGATGGTCGCCAAAATATCGCGCACATTATTGGCGGCAGCGAGTTGGACGGGGGCTTTCTCCGCACCTAAGCGTTGTGAGCGTAATTGTACCTGCGCGGTGGATTCCTCGCCCGTGATGTAGCAGACGTCTTCGCCACGTTTGGCGAGTGCGGCAACGGCCTGAAGCAGCAATGTGGATTTACCAATGCCTGGGTCACCACCGAGCAAAATGGCAGAGCCTTCCACCAAGCCGCCGCCTAAAACGCGGTCCAGCTCTGCGATGCCAGTGGTCATCCGCTCAGGCAGTTCGGCTTTTTCAGCGAGCGATACGAGTTCGAGGCCTTTACCCTTACCCGCTGAAAGCCCTTTGGGGACGGTGGCAACCGTTTCTTCGACGTAACTATTCCACTCCCCGCAGCCTTCACATTTACCGACCCATTTGCGGCTATTCGTGCCGCAGGATTGGCAGACATAAAGTGTGGTGCTAGCGGCTTTGGACATGCGCGCAGATTAGCGGTACTCACCGCGCAAAGCTAGTGTATTTCTTACGTAGTGAGTAGTGGATGACGAACATGAATCTGGTGTGTTAGTAACCACTCGGTGATGGGTGCTATCAAGCGTGGCTTGATGGAGGCTTCACAAAATGCTGCCTCAATCGCGTTCAAATTGCAAAGCGTCAATTCTTCGGCGCTGAGCGGTATAAAGCCGGACTCAAATTCATAGGTAAGACCAGCCAGCATTTTCACCTGATCCTTATAATCGATGCCGCCTTGTTGAGGGTCATCACTGGCCAGCGCAATCGGAAGACTATCACGGCGCATTAGGGTAAAAAATGGGTGCTCTTCCAGTCGTGATAAATAGCGTTTTTCAACATCAGGGTCTCGGTCTATGCCGTTTGGCATGAACTTGGAATGTGGCGTTTCACCTTTGTAATGTACTGTCGTGCCTAATGAGAGGTTGATGTAAGGCATCATGATGACAGGAATGCGACGCTCTCGAATTTGGCGAATTGCTTCGGGAGACTCTACCATCTGCACGGCATGTGCCAGACGATCCAGATGCAGAGAATCCAAGGCGCGTAGCAAGTGTTCAACGCCTGCCCCTTCGCCGTAATGCCCTTCGCCTTTTAATCCTAGGGGCTTGAGGCGATGATAGGCCTGCGCCATCGCATCTGGCCCGCCGGATTTAATTTCCATGCCTTCATGGCCTGCGGTTGTCATGCCCACAAAGATGCCAGGTATTTCTTGCTGCGCTTGCTCCAGCCAGTCGACCCATTCATTCGAACGTTGTGTGAGACTGCCGGGGACATTGGCTGCTCCCGTTTTATTAGCGCAATGCGTGAAACGCAGGATGACGCCCTGTTTTTCATAGTGCGCGACAATCTCTTTGCACAGGGCAAAGAATGTGCGGCGCGCCCCTTTATCAGGAAGATCAGGGTATAGAACTTTTGCGATGGTAATGTTTTGCGAAGGCTCAACATAGCGCAGATTTTGCTTCAGGCAGCTTTCTAGGAAACGCTCCATCACAAAGCGATAATCGCTTTCATTTTGAATCCCACCTGGGCGGTGGCGGTGACCTTGTGTTGTGCCTTGAATGGCGTCAAATCCAGAAAATTTGTCAGGTTGTTCGGTGAGGCAGAAATAATTATAATCGAGGTCAATCGGATTGCCGGTGCGGTCGAATGTAAGTTCATGGCCGCCTTTGGCGACAAAAATACGTGAGTATTTTTTTACAGGGTCGGTAGGGCCGATGCTATTGGGTCCGTCCACGACTACCCATTTACCATCCGCCGTGCGCTCCATATGAATGAGGTTATTGCGAAGCCCCAAATCCCATGCGGTTTGTGGTGAAATCGTTCCAGGGACGTGTATGTGCGGGTCAATAGCAGGAAAGCTATCAATCATCGCTTCGGTGAGGGGGGTGGCAGTGCGCTTCGCTATCATAGGATAGCTAATACTAGCCGTTTTTCGGGATAAATGGTAAACAATTTATGCGGTTTCGGCGCTGTTTACCGCTTGACGGCCTGTGTAATTGGCCCCGTGCCACGACCATGGACGAACTGATCCACGTAAGGATTACCCGAATTATCAATCGCTGAGACTGGGCCATCCCAAATGATTTTGCCCTGATAAATCATCGCCACGCGGCTGGCGATTTTGCGAACCGAGCTCATATCATGGGTAATGGTAATCGCGGTCGAGCCGAGTTTTTTCACGCATGACACAATCAGCTCATTGATGACGTCTGACATAATGGGGTCAAGACCTGTGGTGGGCTCGTCGAAGAAAATCACTTCTGGGTTCGTTGCAATCGCACGCGCCAGTGACACGCGTTTCGCCATACCGCCCGAAAGTTCGGCGGGCATTAAATCTGCGACTTCGGGTGGCATGCCGACTTGCGATAGCTTTTCTACGGCAAGCTCGCGCGCGTCTTTGTTGCTTAGTGCGGTTGCACCATGTGACAAGGCGAAAGTGATATTGCGCCAGACGGGAAGCGAGTCAAATAACGCACCACCTTGAAACAACATGCCGCATTTACGCAGCATGGGTTCGCGCTCACGGAACGAATCATTGGTAATATCTTGGCCGTCAAATTCCACCGTGCCTTGGTCGGGTTTGACGAGGCCGAGGATGGTTTTGATGGTCACAGATTTGCCAGACCCCGAACCGCCGACAATCACCAGTGACTCACCCGGTTGGATTTGCAGATGCACGCCGTCCAACACCACTTTATTGCCGAAGCGCTTATGGACGTTGGTGAGTTTGATTTTGGGAACGGCGTTGATCATATGGCGAAGAACACTTGGGTGAGTAGGTAATTGGAAAGGAAAATCAGAATCGAGGAGGAAACGACCGCATTCGTCGTTGCGGCACCAACGCCTTGTGCGCCACCTTTGGAGTGATAGCCATGATAACTACCCATGAGTGCGACGATGAAGCCGAAGGCTGCGGCCTTCACTAAACCAGAAAACACGTCCTTAAATTCGAGAAAGCTCCACGTGTTGTTAATGTAAGGGCCGGGTGCAAAACCCAGCGCGTGGGTGCTCACCATATAGCCGCCAAAGACACCAATAATATCGGCCACGAATACCAAGCAGGGCAGCATTAAGGTGCCTGCGAGCAAGCGTGGGAAAATGAGATATTGGAAGGGATTAGTGGAAAGCGTGACCAGTGCATCAATTTGCTCCGTCACGCGCATGGTGCCGATTTCAGCGGCAAATGCTGCACCAATGCGCCCTGCGACCATGAGGCCAGCTAGCACCGGCCCAAGCTCGCGAGTAATGGAAAGTACGACGACAATGGGAATGGATGATTCTGCCGAAAAACGCGAAAAGCCAGAATAGGATTGTAGTGCTAATACCGCACCCGTGAAAATCGCGGTAAGGCCAATGACGGGCAGGGAGAAATAGCCAATCTCCAGCATCATGCGGCCAATTTGGCGGGGATAATAGGGTGGTCGGAAACCACTGGAGAGCGCTTGCCAAATAAATAGCGAAAGCCGTCCGACGGA
Organism: Rickettsiales bacterium; assembly: GCA_049314715.1. Lineage (GTDB taxonomy): Bacteria > Pseudomonadota > Alphaproteobacteria > Rickettsiales > UBA3002 > JAFLDD01. The sequence continues at coordinate 6,955 of JBMOEL010000016.1, read as the reverse complement.
AGCGAGAAAGGTCATGAATACACGGCCAATCGTGGCGACGATGTTATGCTGCTGTATCAGTTCATTCATACATAAACTCTCTTCACGCGTGGACCAATCGAAGTCAGAATCTCATAACCAATCGTTTGCGCGCGGGTTGCTATAGCATCTACCGTAAGTTCGGGGTGGTTGCCAAGCAGTGTTACCATTGCACCCTCGGTAAGCAACGATTCTGGTACTTCTGTGCCATCAAAGCACAGCATATCCATGGTCACGCGACCTAGTAGCGGCAGGCGGTGCTCACCCAGATAGGCGCAGGAATGGTTGCTTAGGATGCGGTGATAGCCATCGGCATAGCCACTGGCGATGGTGATGATGCGTGTATTTTTGGGTACGATTTTGGTGGCGCCGTACCCCACCGATTGTTCGTGGCTCGTACTACGGATTTGTAGGATGGGCGCATGCCATTGCGCGACCTGTTGCATGGGATTCTTGCCGTCATCTTGTGGCGCGATGCCGTAAAGCGAACAGCCCACACGGGCGAGATGAAAGTGAAAGTCTTTGGGTAAAAATACACCGCCTGAATTGGCAAAACTTACGGGTATACCAGCTGCGCTGGATGCAATTTTCTTGATGAGTTCTAATTGCTGTGCGTTAAGCGGATGATTCGGGTCAGGCGCACAAGCAAGGTGCGACATGATGAGCGATACGCGACAATCCGTTAGTAGTTGCTTGTCGAGTGCTGCGAATTCTTCAGGCTGCAAACCCAGCCTTCCCATGCCCGTGTCCACATGGAGTGCGGATACAGCATGCACATGATCTAATGCAACAGGCCTCCAGCGCGCGAGTTGCTCGCGCGAGTTTAATACGGGGATGAGTCGGTGTGTTGCGAAGGCAAATTCCTCACCTTGCTGCACGCCGTGAAATACGAGGATGCGCACGTCAGGCAGCGCAGCGCGCAGGGTGATGGCTTCTTCGAGTGTGGCGACACAGAAGGTGTGGCAACCGGCTTTGGCGAGGGCTTCAGAGACCGGCACCATGCCGAGCCCATACGCATCCGCTTTGACAACGGCGGCGGTTTCTTGGCCCGTGAAACGCGCGGCGAGCAGTTTCCAGTTCGCGACAATCGCTGAAAGATTCACGGTGAGTGTAGGGGTTAGGAAGGTCATGCGCCGCTTATATATGCTAACGAATCATGACTCAAGGCTCACGACTAATTTCCGAAGGGAACGTCGGGAATATGGTCTGGCTTCACGTAGTTTTCAAAGCGGGTGAGTTCGCCTTGGAATTGCAGAGTCACCGTATCAATCGGGCCGTTACGGTGCTTGGCGATAATCACATCGGCCAATCCATGTACACGGTCCATTTCCGCTTGCCATTTGAGGTGTTCTTCGGTGCCCTCTTTCGGCTGGGTACGTTTCAAATAATATTCCTCACGGAAGACGAACATCACCACGTCAGCGTCTTGCTCGATGGAGCCTGATTCGCGCAAGTCAGCGAGTTGCGGGCGTTTATCGTCGCGCTGCTCAACCGCACGCGAAAGCTGTGAAAGGGCAATGACGGGAATATCAAGCTCCTTGGCAATGGCTTTGAGGCCTTGGGTGATTTCCGAAATTTCCTGCACGCGGTTAACATTATTACCGATGGCCGTGGCACGCACGAGCTGCAAATAATCGACTACCAGTAGGCCTAGATTATGCACGCGTTTCAGGCGACGGGCACGTGAACGCAGTGCGGCAATGGATAGGGCAGGTGTGTCGTCAATATGAAATGGTAGGCGTGCCATGCGCTGCGATTCTTGTGCAAGAACCGTGAATTCTTCCTGCGTCAATTCACCGCGTTGCAGCTTATGCGAGGCAATCGAGCATTCGGTGGCGAGCATACGCATGGCAAGCTGTTCGGCGCTCATTTCGAGCGAGAAGAAACCAACCGAACGGCCTTTTTCACCGCGCAGGATTTTCTCTTCATCTTCTTGCGCCAATGCCTTGGCGGCGCGGTAGGCAATGTTGGTCGCGAGCGCCGTTTTACCCATGGATGGGCGGCCTGCAATAATCAGCAAATCGGAGTGGTGTAAGCCGCCAAGCAGCTTGTTCAAATCGGTATAGCCCGTATCCACGCCAATCACTTGGCCGGAGCGTTTATAGGCTTTTTCGGTATGGGCGATTGCTTCTTGCAGCGAGCTTTTGAAATGCACAAATCCACCCTCTGCATCGCCTTGCGTAGCGAGGTTGAAGAGTTGTTGTTCGGCCATCTCTACCTGCGTCATGCCTAGATGCTCAGCCTCTTTGAAGGCGCGGTTGACGACTTCTTCACCAATCCCGATCAGGCGGCGCTTAACGGCAGCATCGCGAATCAGGTTCGCATAATCATGGACATTGATGATGGAGGTTGCAGCGCCAACGAGACGCGCAAGGTAATGGTCTTCAACGCCTGCGCCTGCAAAATGTTGCTTGAGCGTGACGGGGTTGGCGATAAGGCCCTTATCATGAAATTGCAAAATCGCGCGGTAAATACGCTGGTGCAATTCAGCGTAAAAATCTTCGGGCTGCAACGCTGTGCCGACATGGTTTAAGGCTTCGTTGTTAGCGAGCACGGCGCCCAGCAGGGCTTGCTCGGCCTCCATGTTATTGGGTGCTTCGCGGGTTGACGTGGCCTGCGGCGTTTCGTTCTTTAAACTGACAACTGTGTTCATTGCTTACCGTAATTTTTTGTTGCAATCATTATGCGGCAAGTTGGTAGAACATGCTATGGCTACGCAAAACTTTTTCAACATATCCACAACGAAAAACGGCGACACGTTATTTACGTATCGCCGTTACTATCGTCATTGTGAATAAACAGCCTTGAGCACGCCTCATGGCGAGGTCAGCAGACCGAGCCGGAAGCAATCATAGACTATGCTTCTTCAGTCTCGTCAGAAACTTCAGCTACTTCTTCCGCTTCTGGTTCGCCAGCGAGTTCTTGTGCCAGCAAGCTGTCAGCATTGCGCGCAACATTCACTTTCAAGGCCACTTGCACTTCAGGGTGCAGGTTGATGACTGCCTCGTATACGCCCAATGCCTTGATAGCATTGTTGAGGTCAATCAAGCGACGCTCGACCTTATGGCCTGCTTCTACCAGTGCTTCAGCGATGTCACGTACAGCAACTGAACCGTAGAGTTTGCCATCTTCCGCCGCTTGGCGAATGATGGTGACGCTCAGATTCTTCATGCCGCTTGCGAGCTTCTCTGCTGTTGCTTTTGCTTCAGCGTTTTGTTTCTCAAGAACGCTGCGCTTGCTTTCGAAGAACGCTTTGTTCTGTTCGGTCGCACGCAGTGCTTTCTTTTGTGGCAACAGGAAGTTACGCGCAAAGCCAGGCTTTACGGTTACGGTGTCACCCACGCTGCCCAAACGGGCGATTTTTTCTAACAAAATAACTTGCATGACACTCTCCTAGTTTTGCGAAACATACGGCAGTAACGCGAGGTTACGTGCACGTTTGATGGCGCGTGACAAAGCGCGTTGCTTCTTCGCCGACACCGAGGTGATGCGTGAGGGAAGAATTTTACCGCGTTCAGATACGAAGCGCTGGAGCAACTTCACATCTTTATAGTCGATTTTCGGCGCAGCATTTCCTGATAATGGGCAGGATTTGCGACGACGGAAAAATACTTTGCGACCCGCACCGGCGCTATCGCCACCATCGCGGTCAAATTTATTATCGCTGCGTTCAGCTCTTTCGTAGGCCATGATACTCTCCTTATGCTGCTTCGTAGCTGTCGGTTTCTTTTTTCATCATCACGCTTGGGTTTGCATCCATTTTCTCGACTTTTACGGTCAAGTTGCGGATGATGTCCTCGTTGATGGAAACGTTACGCTCGAGTTCTTTGAGCGTTGCTGGGTCCGTTTCAATGCCCAACATCGTATAGTGGCCTTTGCCCGCCTTGTTGATTTTATAGGCGAGGGTTCTGAGACCCCAATATTCGTTCTTGATAATCTTGCCTTTACCGTCGGTCACGATTTTGGTGAGCGAGTCGGTCAGTTTTTGCACGTCGGCCTTTGAGAGGTCGGCACGTGCAACAAACGTGCATTCGTAAAATGCCATTGTCGTTACTCCATAGACGGTGGTTCGCAACTCCGTTCCTGCACCATGCAGGGCGGCGGAAACACCTGTGAATCTACCTGCCTCGGGCAGGAGCGGGGTATTTATCGTATTTTCTTCAAATAGCAAGCCATTTTCGTCCACATGATGCGGATTGCAGGGTGACAAAGCCTAAAAAAGCCTCTAGGAGGCGGCCTTAATTCTTGTCACCCCCGCGTAGGCGGGGGTCTATGCCTTCAATGCAGGACGTCCTAGGGGCATGGCATGGATTCCCGCCTGCGCGGGAATGACGATATGTAAAGTAAAGAGGAGTAACGATGACAACCGCATTAGTATTTCCAGGTCAAGGCTCACAGGCTGTGGGCATGGGTAAATCACTGGCAGACCATTTTGCCGTCGCGCGCGAAGTATTCCAAGAGGTGGACGATGCGTTGGGGCAGAAGCTGTTCGCACTGATGCAAGACGGGCCAGAGGCCGACTTGAACCTTACTGAGAATACCCAGCCTGCGATTATGGCGGCATCACTCGCTGCTTATAGAGTGATGGAAAAAGAAACGGGCTTCACGCTGCCGAAGGGCGCGCTATTTGTTGCCGGTCATTCATTGGGTGAATATTCGGCTTTGACTGCTGCTGGTGCGTTGAGTGTTGGTGATTGCGCGAAGCTCCTGCGTATTCGTGGTGCGGCGATGCAAGCGGCAGTGCCAGCAGGCCAAGGCGGCATGGCGGCGATTATTGGCCCTGACTTGGCTGCCGTTCAAGAAATCGTTGCCGAGGCGGCGAAACGCAGCGGCGAAGTGGTGGAAGTTGCCAATCATAACTCGACCAATCAGGTGGTTATTTCCGGTTCCGCCAAGGGTATTGAAGTGGCGATGGAAGTGGCCAAAGAAAAAGGCGCGAAGCGCGCGGTACCACTTACCGTTTCGGCGCCGTTCCATTGCTCGCTCATGGCGCCTGCGGCGGAAGCAATGCGTGAAGCGCTAGGTAAAGCAACGGTCAATGCACCTAAGGTGCCGGTGGTTGCGAATATCTCGGCGAGTGCAATTTCGGATCCTTCGCAGATTCGTGACGCGTTGGTCAAACAAGTAACGGGCATGGTGCGTTGGGTGGATTCGATTACCTATTTGCAAAAGCATGGCGTGTCGCGCATCATTGAAGTGGGGCATGGCAATGTATTGACTGGCCTTATTAAGCGTATCGTTCCCGAAATGACCCTTATTAATGTTGGGTCGGTCGAGGATATCGAGACTTATTCGAAGGCGGCGTAAATTTTTAACTCGTCATTCCCCGAATTTTGTCAGGAGACAAAATTATAGGGGAATCCATTTCTAACATTTTCAGGAGAAAATGTTAGATTTATAAAGCTTCCAACATTGCCTACTGACAATGTTGGAGTCTGGATCCCCGATAAAATCGTCTCCTGACGATTTTTCGAGGATGACAAATTTAAGGAGCAGGTATGAATTTGAATGGAAAAAAAGCACTCGTAACTGGCGCATCGGGCGGTATTGGTGGCGCGATTGCCAAAGCACTGCTTGCAGCAGGTGCTGATGTTGTTGTTTCAGGAACTCGGATGGAGGCGCTTGAGGCGCTCAACGCTGAGCTTGGCGGTAAGGGTAAAATCCTCACCTGTAACCTGACGGATGCGGCGGCAGTCGAAGCATTGCCCGCGCAGGCCGAAGCCGCCTTGGGTGGGCTCGACATATTAGTATGCAACGCGGGCGTGACGAAAGATACGCTGGCCATGCGTATGAAAGACGAAGACTGGCAGACGGTGATTGATATCAACCTCACTGCGACGTTTCGTTTGAACCGCGCAGTGTTGCGCCCATTCATGAAGGCTAGGGCGGGCCGCATTATCAATATCAGCTCGGTCGTGGCGGTGATGGGTAATCCGGGTCAGGCGAATTACTGCGCATCGAAAGCGGGCATGATTGGGATGAGCAAGTCATTGGCAGCGGAAGTTTCAAGCCGCGGCATTACGGTGAATTGTGTGGCCCCTGGCTTCATTAAAACCGCAATGACCGACAAGTTGAACGAAGAGCAACAAAAGCGCATTACCGATAATATTCCTGCGCAACGTTTTGGTACGCCGGAAGACGTTGCGGCGGGTGTGGTGTTCCTCGCGAGTGATGCTGCGGGCTACATCACCGGCCAGACACTGCATATCAACGGCGGGTTGCTGATGGTGTAGGTGTTCGAATAGGGCAGCTGACCTCCAATGTCGCTAAAGGCGCTTTTGGATCAGTTCCTGGCGGGCAATCACGGACCTCAATAGCATCTTTATCTACTCTCTCCACTGTAACGTTGTTACTTGATAGACTTACGCTATCAGTTGCACTGCTTCTTCTGCTCAATATTGTATTAACTTCTACAGAGCCGCCAAAATTAAAGAGTGTTACCTTTTCAAAGATACCCGTAGGACGTATCAAAAGCTCTCTACCCTGTGTGGCAATAACGTTTAAGTGATCGTTGAATGAATGGTCGAAGTAACCACGGTCTGCGGTGACAATTGTAGTGCCACTGCCGCCCGAGTCACTTCTGCGCGTTACTAGGTTTACATCTTGGGTGGGTAAATTCATTATTTCTTCGATTGCGCCAGTAGGAATTCTCATGCTGGCGTCTCTAGAATTAGAAAATGTGAATTTCTCGACCATATTCCAGCCAAAGATTCTCTCAACGTCTGCCATAGGCAGATTGCGGGTTCTTCTATCCGCCATTGTGACGGTAGCCATCGGAGCCCAAGCTACTCGTGTAATTTGATTTCCTGCACTATCAGTTAAAGTGCGTTGATCTACGCCATTTATCATCTCAAATTGTATGCGTAATCTTTCTTCACCAATAGACACCTCTAATGTGTAAGCTGTTATTGAATGTCAATATTAGCTTCCAAACGTT
>JBMOEL010000015.1:0-23583 GCA_049314715.1 Rickettsiales bacterium | reverse complement strand
CCGAAGCAGCGCTTGAGCGCGCTGGCCTCACCTGCAATAAAAATGCGATTCCATTCGACCCTGCATCGCCCTTCGTAACCTCGGGCGTGCGCCTTGGCACACCTGCGGGTACCACGCGCGGCTTTGGCGTAAAAGAGTTCGAGCAGATCGGCACCCTGATTGCCGACGTGCTGGATGGCCTGAGCAAAAACCCTGAAAAACCCGAAGAGAACGCGGCGCAAGAAGCTAAGACCAAGACCGAGGTCAAGGCACTTACCGCGCGCTTCCCGATTTATTCATAAGCGAGTGAGGAACCATGCGCTGTCCGTTTTGTAGTCATGCCGATACGCAAGTAAAGGATTCGCGACCCAGCGAAGATGGTTCGTCCATCCGCCGTCGTCGTTTCTGCCCGAAATGCGAATCGCGTTTTACGACGTTTGAACGTGTGCAGTTGCGTGAACTCACGGTCGTGAAAAGCAATGGTGAGCGCAGAGTGTTTGACCGCGAGAAAATTGCACGCTCTATGTCGATTGCACTGCGCAAGCGCCCTGCAGATGCCGAAGCGATGGAAATGGCCATCAATCGTATCGTGCAGAAACTCGAAAGCGAAGGTGAAGGGGAAATCCCCACCGCGCGCATTGGCCAGCTGGTGATGGAAGAGCTCAAGGCGATCGACGAGGTGGCGTATATTCGCTACGCGTCGGTATATCGTGATTTCCGTGAAGCGAAAGACTTTGAGAATTTCGTAGAGAACGAAGCGCTCTAGCAATGAATCGTGACGCACATTTCATGCACCATGCACTGCGCGTGGGAGCGCGGCATTTGGGGCGCACCATGCCGAACCCTAGTGTTGGGTGTGTGATTGTAAAAGATGGGCATGTACTTGCAGCATCTGTCACGAGTGTTGGTGGCAGACCCCATGCAGAAACGATTGCACTCGATAGTATTGGTGATGCCGCAAACGGCGCAACAGCTTACGTCACGCTTGAGCCCTGCGCCCACCACGGTAAAACGCCGCCGTGTGCGGAAGTACTTATTAAAGCAGGTATTAAACGTGTAGTGATTGGCGCAACCGACCCTGACTCGCGCGTTTCCGGCAAAGGTATTGCGATGCTAAAGGCAGCAGGGATTGAAGTGAAGCTTCTAGAAATAGCGCACCCGCACAAAGGTTTTTTTCGTAGAGTTCAACATGGTCTGCCTCTGGTGACGATGAAGATTGCCACCAGTAGTGATGGCGCGATGCATACTGGTACCGGAACACGCACAGACATTACGGGCGAGATAGCGCAGCGCCATGGGCATTTATTGCGCGGACGCAGTGAAGCGATTCTGACAGGTATTGGAAGCGTGCTTGCCGATGACCCCGAACTCAGCTGCCGCATTCGTGGCTATGAACATCCCGCTCTCATTCGGGTGATTGCAGACAGGCACTTGCGCACCCCCCTCAAAGCTAAACTTGTGCGCAGCGCTGAGGCACAACCTACATGGATTATTACCCTCGCCGATACGCTGGAGCGTGCCGGTTCGCACGCCATTGAGCTGCGCGAGAAGGGCGTGAACATCATTGCACTCGAAGACCTATCACCGCACAGCATATCGACGGCGCTTGCCAAAACGGGCATCTCCCGCCTGATGATCGAGGCAGGGCCGCGCTTAAGTAACGCCTTTATAGAAGCCAATCTGGTAGATACGCTCTATTGGTATAAAGCGCCGCAGATTATAGGCCGCACAGAAACAGACCTTCTGGCTGGGATTGCAAAAACCCCTCGCCATGCGCACTCAGAGGCGCTAAACCTCGGCGCGGACACATTGGAATTTATTGAGTTCAAGTCATGTTTACTGGACTAGTACAAGATCAAGGTATCATCACCCGCATCGCCCATGACGGTGATACGGCCATCACGATTGCGCCGAAAGCCAAACGCTTTGTGTATGGGTTGGGTGATTCCATTTCCTGCAATGGTATTTGCCTTACGGTAAGCGAGCACACGGCAAGTGATTTCACTGTAGTGCTCTCTGCAGAAACCATGCGTGTAACGACTGCGGAAAGCTGGCGCAAGGGTGATGTGATTAATCTCGAACCCTCGCTGGCGCTGGGCGATAAGCTGGGCGGGCATTTGGTGAGCGGCCATGTCGATGCTGTGACGGATGCGATTCATAGCGAAGCGTGGGGCGACTCGCGCGAGTGGACATTTCATATCCCCGCACCGCTTGCGAAATTTATTGCACCCAAAGGCTCCATCACCATTGATGGCGTATCCCTTACCGTCAACCGTGTGACGGACGATATGTTCTCGGTGATGATTATTCCGCATACGTGGAGTGTGACGCGTTTTGCAACCCTACAGCCTGGTGATAAAGTGAATCTGGAAATCGACATGCTGGCGCGTTATGTCGCGCGACAATTGGAGCTGCGCGCATGAGTGCATTATCAAGCATTGAAGAAATTATCGCTGAGGCAAAAGCGGGCCACATGTTCATTCTGGTCGATGATGAAGACCGCGAGAATGAAGGCGATTTGGTGATTCCCGCCGAAGTATGTGACGCGCAGGCCGTGAACTTCATGGCGAAATATGGGCGCGGGCTTATTTGCCTGACGCTTGAAAAAGCGCAGGTGCAGAAACTTGGTTTGCCACCGATGGCACGCCACAACACCTCGCGTCACCAAACAGCTTTCACCGTTTCGATTGAAGCGCGCGAGGGTGTAACGACAGGCATCAGCGCTGCTGACAGAGCACGCACGATTGAAGTGGCGATTGATCCCAAATCCGCACCGCATGATATTTCATCACCCGGTCATATCTTTCCACTCGAAGCGCGCGAAGGTGGTGTGTTGGTGCGCGCAGGCCATACCGAAGCGGCGGTGGATATTGCGCGCTTGGCAGGCATGAAACCTGCGGGCGTGATTTGCGAAATCATGAATGATGATGGTAGCATGGCGCGCCTGCCTGATTTGGTTCCATTTGCAAAAGAACACGGCCTGAAAATCGCCAGCATCGCCGATTTGATTGCCTATCGCAGGCGTTCAGAAAAACTGGTGAAGCGCTTGGTGGAAAGCACGCTACATAGCCGCTTTGGTGGCGACTTCCAATGCATTGTCTATGGCACCACGCTTGGGTATGCCGAGCATATTGCGCTTATCAAAGGCGATATTGCAGCTGACAGCCCTACCCTCGTGCGTATGCACTCGCTGGATGTATGGCAGGATGTTCTGGGTGATACAACGCACGGCAAGACTGGACTGCTGCAAGCCGCCATGCAAAAAATCAGCGATGCGGGAAGTGGTGTGATCGTGCTGATTCGAGAAGCGCGTAAGACCGCCGCTTCTGATAATTTGCGCCTCAAAATGGGGCAGGAACCCAAGAATCCTGCGCTTCGCGACTATGGTATCGGCGCGCAGATTCTGCTGGATTTAGGGGTGCGCAAGCTCACCCTGCTCACCAATGCACCGAAAAACATTGTCGGACTTGAGGGTTATGGGTTAGAAGTCACCGGCCACCAAAACGTGAGTTAGCATGAAACCGATTCTGATTGTCGTATCCCCTTATTATCAAGACATTGCCGAGCAACTCGTGCGCGGTGCCAGCCAAGTCATTTCCGATGCTGGTTTGAAAGTGGAAATCATCACCGTACCGGGTGCGTTTGAAATTCCCGCAGCGATTGGCTATGCGCTGCGTAGCAATCGTTATGCTGGCTACATTGCACTGGGCTGCGTGATTCGTGGTGAAACGACGCATTATGACTATGTCTGTCAAGAAGCAGCGCGCGGCTTGCAAGATCTTGCGGTGCAATTCGGTGCGGCGATTGGCTTTGGTGTACTCACCACCGAGAATTTAGAGCAAGCATTAGTACGCGCCGATATCGCCCAAGGTGATAAAGGCGGCGAAGCAGCAAAAGCATGTTTGCGTATGCTGGAATTGCAGCAGGTTTTCCTCGGCGAACAGCTTGAGGAAGAGGACGCTGATGAATAAATCCCTCCTTAAAAAACGTGCGGCGCGACTGGCAGCGGTTCAAGCACTTTATGCTGGCTCGATTGGTTTGGAAAAGAAAAGCGCCAAAGAACTTTGCGCAACGATTCAAGCGCAATGGAAAGATAGTAAAGTGAATGACGACCAGCAATGGCCTGCTGATGTAACGCCGGATGCAACGCTGCTTGAGAAAATTCTCGTTCAGACCATTGATTCGCGCAGTTTTATTGATACCGCCATTGATAAACTCATTCTGCCGGGTTGGACGAAAGAGCGCATGAGCCCATTGATGCTGTGTATTTTCGTGGCATGCGGTGCTGAGCGTTTGGATGATCAGAAAAAGCCACGCGCCATGTTGATTGGTGAGTATACGGATGTTGCAGCAGGTTTCTTGAGCGACGAAGAATTGAACTACATGCATAAAGCGCTCAACCTTCTGCTTGATGAGCTGGATGCGTGAGCATGAACGCATCGCGGCATTCTTTGCGCCACTAAGTAGCGGTGAAGCAGGAGCATTCGGTTTGAAAGACGATGCTGCTGTTCTAACACCACCTGCACATCAACAGCTTGTTATCACCACCGATAGCGTGATTGAGGGTATCCATTTGCCGCATGGCGCGAGCGCAGAACACTTCGCGCACAAGCTAATACGCCGCAATCTCTCTGACCTTGCAGCGATGGGGGCAATCCCATGGCGTTACCTGCTAAATGTCAGCATGCCTAAGGCAGAGACTGCATGGCTACAGTCCTTCACCGATACATTGGCGATGTTGCAAAAACAGTTTGGCATGGTGCTGGTGGGTGGGGACTCTACTAGCGGCACAACCATTCACCTCACCGCTACTATGCTTGGGCTTGTCGCCTCGCCCCTCACGCGCGCGGGCGCAAATGTAGGCGATGGGATTTACGTCACAGGGCGAATTGGTGATGCGGCTATGGCGCTTAAAAATTTACAGCATGCATCGCCTGAGTTACTGGCGCGTTATTATCGCCCCGAGCCACGGCTTGAGGTTGGACAAAAACTTCACGGCATTGCTTCTGCATGTATTGATATTTCGGATGGGCTAATCGCAGATCTTGGTCATCTCTGCGCGGCAAGTAATGTCGGCGCTACCATTGATGTGGCGCAGATTCCATTTTCACCAAACGGCGATATAACCACCATGCTTACGGGCGGTGATGATTATGAATTGCTATTCACTACTTCTACGACACCGCCCTTATCCGAAGTGCCCATTACGCGCATTGGCACCATTGAAGCGCAGCATGGCGTGGTAATTCATGGATATGACGGGCCACAGACGGGCTATTCGCACTAAATTCTACCTGGCCCTGAATTACCCGGTGTAATCGAACGACCTGGTGCATTGAACCTGCCAAAATTACCCAGAAGCTGCTCAACAACGCCCATCTTACGACCCTCTGCGGGCGTCTCTTTGGAGACAAGTTCCACCGGTTTGCCGTCTTCTTTCTTGTATTTTTCAATGTCTTTTACCGTATCATCGTCGTTAAAGATAACAGCCACAACGCGCTGGTTGGTAATTTCAGGCGCTAAGAACGCCGTCGTCTCTTTGCGTGTGGAAATATAATACCAGATTTTCTCGCCGTAGGTCGAGGTCACCGTTGGGCTGCCTAGCACGGCCTGAACGTCTTCCGAACGGCTCTGGCCGACAATCACTTGTGCGAAATCTTCCTTAGCGGGGCTATGGCCGCGCTGCTCAACAATCGGCGAACAGCTTGCAGTCGTAAGCAGTATCGTTATAAGGAGTGTATGTTTCAAAAACTGGCGCAATTTTTTTCTCCTGACCCGCTCAAAGCACAGGCTCAGGATGTGTATATAGCATGCGTTTCGCAGGCACGAAATCCTTTTTTCTACACAGATCTCAACGTGCCAGATACGATTGACGGGCGCTTTGATATGGTGGTGCTGCATCTTTTCATCGTGTTGCGCGCGCTCAAGGGCGAAATCGCATTTGGTGAAGCCATCACCGATGCATTTTTTGCGGATATGGACCGAAATCTGCGTGAAATGGGCGTGGGCGATCCAAGCGTTGGCAAGCGCATTCGCAAAATGGTCGACGCGCTTTATGGCCGTATCGCAGCGTATGAAACCGCATGGGCAGATGATGCGACGCTGCGTGAAGCGTTTGCACGAAACATTTACGCGAGCGTTGCAGACAACGAAGACTTACAACAACTTCTGGGCTATATCAGACGCAGTGATGCGCAGATTCAGCAAGCCGCTGCGTCTTTACGCGCGGGTAATGTTACCTGGCCCTCACCATCTGGTCTGTAGAACTGCTCCTTCATTTTGACTAATGAATAAAGCGCATTGAGATAGGGCGTTGGCATTTCAATCCATAAACCAATTTCACGAATCGCGCCGATAATCGCGTCAATCTCGGTGGGTCTGCCCGCTTCAATATCCTGCTGCATGCTGGTTTTGTGATAGCCTATTTTGCTCGCCATCTCGACACGCGCTTTGGGAGTTTGTGGAATCGCAATATCCAGCGCTTCACTAACAATACGCGTTTCATTCATGACCGATAAGACCAAATCCAGATCGTGATAATCTTTGGCAAGTTGCGCCATGGTACCATGGGTGAGCGCACCAATCGGGTTAAACGCGCTATTGCCCCACACCTTGTGCCAAATATCTTCGCGAATCGTATCCGTGACTTTTACTTCTAAGCCCGCTTTTTGGAACATCGCACCGAGCTGCTCTACACGCGGTGTGATGGTGCGTGTCAGCTCACCCATGGTGAATTGGTATTTCGGCATATACTCAACAACCGCTGGCTCAACCAACGTCCCTGCGAGGTAATTCACGCTGCCAATGATACGGTCTGCATCAATATGCTTGGCAAGCGTACCATCAGGATCAACACTTTTGAGTGTGCGTCCATCAAAGGCTCCGCCATGTTTCTGAAAATACCACCATGGCACCCCATTGACGCAAGGCATGATCATAGTGTCATCATGAAGTAGTGGCGCAAGGTTGGGCGCAATGTCTGCAAGCTGATGCGCTTTGGTGGTGAGCATCACCACATCAACGCTTCCAACATCGCGCGCATGTTCGAAGACTTTCACCTTGCCGTTCCAACGCTCATTACCCGTCACAAGTGTAAGGCCATTTCGTTGGAGCGCTTCGCGTTGCTTACCGCGCGCAATAAAGGTGACGTCAATTCCTGCGCGCGCGCACAAACCACCAATCAGGCAGCCCATGGCCCCTGCACCATACATCACGATTTTCATGTTATAAACTTGTATCGACTTCGGGAGCAGATGCAAGTAGCGCATTCGCCGAGCTATAAGCAGATAAGCCAGCATTACGACGCGGGGGGTCGATAGGTTCTGCAGGCTGCTGAGAGGTCAGCGTGGTTTGTGTCACAATCTCTGCCTGAGTTTGTGAGGTGGCCGTTGGCGTGCTAATTGGTGCTTCCGGCAGTTGCTGCTGTTGCGCTGCTGGCTGTGTGATGACGGGGCTTGCGGGTGTGAAAAATGCTTCGACTTCTTGTGCAGATAAATCCTGCGCTAAAAATTGCGCGGCGATATAAGCAGGGCGTGGCTGCACAATAATAGCGGGACGATAATTTGCGCTATTAGGAATGAGTGTCGCACCAAGACCCGTCACGGCAATTTGCGTTTGACGTGTTGTCTCCGCTGCTGAAGTAGGCGCGGTAAGGGCACTTATAGACGGTGTTGGCGGTGCGTAACCTGCACCTTGCACCGAAATGTTTGGCGGCACGTACATGTGTCTGGCTCAATTTCTTATTACCATTATTATAACACATTGAAACTACTGCATCTAGCCCTAAAGATGGGTTAATTTTTGTTAACGAAGCTGTCATGATAGTTTCATTTTACTTCCGAAGTTCAACGGTTTATGACTCGCCGCATGAAACGTTCCGTCGCATCATGGTTGATTATGGTACTGGGTCTTGCGGGCCTGATGGCCTATGTTGGCCCTACCTTCTTGAATGTCGCGCCACCACCCGTCAGAAGCTCTGGTGAGGCATTAATTGGTGGTCCCTTCACACTGGTCGATGGCACGGGTAGCACGGTCACGGAAAAGAACTTTGCCGGAAAATATACGTTAGTGTTTTTTGGTTTTACCCATTGTCCCGATATTTGTCCGACGTCCCTTCTGGTTACCAAGAACGCACTTGATAAAATTGGCGAGAAGGCAAAAAAACTAGTGCCGATTTTTATTACCATCGACCCTGAGCGCGATAACGTCGATGTGGTGGGTCGCTATGTGCGTAATTTTGGCACTGCGTTTGTCGGCCTCACCGGATCACCTGAGCAAATCAAACAGGCGGCGGATGCCTATAAAGTCTATTATCAGAAAGTCGAAGATAAAGGCTCAGGCATGGGGTATGTGATGGATCATTCGGGGTTCATTTATCTCATGGGGCCGGATGGAAAATACCTCACCCATTTCCCGCACACGATTAGCGAACAAGCCCTCGCTGAAGCACTCGGTAAATACTTATGATGCGCCTGCTCGCCTTTTCGATTGTGAGTATATTTTTTGTCGCAGCCTTTGGCGATCGCGCCTTCTCGAAAGAGGCAGAACAGTTCATGGCACATGATGCATGGGCGCCACCATCACTCGACGGCGCTTCGGTTGGCACGGCATTCACGACACTGCACAATCCGACCGATACGCCGATTGAGATTAAGGGCTTATCCTCCGACATCGCCACAACTGTTGAGTTGCATAATCACGTGATGGAAGATGGTCATATGATGATGCGCCGTGTGGACCCTGTCGTGATTCGCGCCAAGGGCGAGATGGTGATGAAGCCTGGAAGCTACCATCTCATGCTGATTGGCTTAAAGCGACCACTCGTCGATGGCGAAACAATCTATGTGACGATTTCGCCTAAAGAAGGCGCGCCTCAACGCATCGCTTTTCCCGTGAGCCAAGCGCGCTTGCTTGAGGCATTAAAGTCGCGTAGTACTTCTAGGCACCATTAGTGGATTCTAGGGAGATTGCGCCATGACGTTTATTTGGCAGAAGAACAAGGAAAATTTAGCAGTCGTAGCATGGACTACGTCTGGGAAATTTTTCGCCGTTATTCTGCCAAATAAACCATGGCCCTGCGGGTTGCGCCAAATCGCGTCGCTCGCTACGTTGAATCGGGCTTACGTAGAGTGGCTACGCCCCGCCCGCTTCGCCTTGCGAATCAACGCGATTTGCCAGCAACGCAATACCCTAGAATCCACTAATGGTGCCTAGCATGCACATTGAGAATGCCAAACGCCGTGGATTAATGTTCGTGCTTTCATCGCCTTCAGGCGCTGGAAAGACCACTTTATCACGCAAATTACTGACCTCCGAACCAGGGGTTAGCATGTCGGTTTCCGTCACCACACGCCCCATGCGCCCCGGTGAGGAACATGGGCGAGATTATTATTTCGTGAATGGCGTAACGTTTGATGCACAAGTGCGCAATGGCGACTTGCTGGAACATGCCACAGTATTCGACCACCAATATGGTACACCGCGCGTGCATGTGATGGATGCGTTAGAGCAAGGCCAAGATGTCTTATTCGATATTGACTGGCAAGGTACACGCCAATTGGCTGAGCGCTGTCGTGATGATTTGGTAAGCGTATTTATTTTACCGCCCTCGCTCAAAGAACTGGAGCGGCGCTTGCGTAGTCGTGCACAGGATTCAGAAGCCGTCGTCAAAAAACGTATGGCGAAAGCGACCCATGAAATCAGTCACTGGCAGGAATATGACTATGTGATTGTGAATGATAATCTCGATGAGGCCTTAGTGCTGATTCGTAAAATTCTCGATGCCGAGCGCTTGAAGCGTACGCGCCAAGAATATCTGGCAGGGTTTATCGACCGTTTGTGTAAAGAAGTATAAGTGCGAGGGAACCCTTCGCTACGCAGTGCTCCTAGAAGCGCTATACGCATTCGCGAGGGCGCAGAACATCTCAACACTACATTGCTCCGCGCGTAGTGTTTCATCAATCCCTGCTTTTGCGCAAAGTTCTGTCGCATCTACCCCTAGTGATCCTAATGCTTTGCGCAGCATTTTGCGGCGCTGGTTAAAGGCAGCGGCGACTACTTTCTCAAGCACCTTAAGATTAGCAGGTGCAAGTGGTTTAGCGCGCGGGACTAATCGTAAGATGGACGACATCACTTTCGGCGGGGGTAAAAATGCTTCTGGCGGCACATCCAGCACCACATCCACCTCGCATAGCCATTGTGCCAATACCGACATGCGGCCATAGGCTTTGCTGCCAACCGGTGCGGCAATGCGCTCGGCCACCTCCTTTTGTAGCATCACCGTAATGCTGCGGTAACTGGTGGGGTCTGTTGCAATCTGCTGTAACCAACCTGCAATTAATTCGGTACCGACATTGTACGGAAGGTTCGCCACGATGGCGCGTGGTGCTGCAACTTGCAGCATATCAAACTGCAATGCATCTGCTTCGTGAATGGTAAATGGTATGGCGAAGTACTCTGTCAGTTCCTGAAGAATGGCAATGCAGCGACGGTCCATCTCAATGGCGGTAAGGCTTGAACATTCGCCGGCAAGCAAGGCGCGCGTCAATCCGCCTGGACCAGGGCCTACTTCAATCACATGCACACCCCGCAAATCACCCGCCAAACGCACGATTTGCTGGAGCAATCCCACATCAAGCAAGAAGTGCTGACCGAGGGATTTTTTCGTCATCAATCCATGCTGGTCGATGACTGATTTAAGTGGCGCTAAAGTCATTTGATGTCGATGAATGCATCGCGGCGCAAATTGCGTAAATGCTTCTCTGCTTCAAGCTCGAGTTTCTGCCCGAATAGCATTTGCTGTACTTTTTCACGCTCTGGTAACTGCGTAGGTAATTCGATTTTCTCGCAGAGCATCAGCATACGCACCGCCTCTTTGGTGGCGAAGGGCTCGCTTACTTCAGTGACTCCCAACCGCTCCACCATAATACGTAGCGCAGGCGCCATATCACCCAAGCGGGTGCGTACATAATTGACCTTGATGGTGCTCGGATCAACGCCCTCGATACCTGCAACCACCGACTCATTACAGGTGCCAGGATTTTTGCGCACTTCGCGGGCGATTTCCATCATCGCATCAATCTCGCGCACATCGACTTTTTCTTGCGCGACGGGTAACAGAATTTCTTTTAAGGCCACTTCCGTTTCAGCAGCGACGGGTTTGACCGTCTGACGATCCAGCAATTGAATGATTTGGTAACTATTCAGGCTTCTGAGTGGCGGCGTTTTTTCACCTGGTTTCAAGCTGCGCAAGGCCTGTACTAAGGAAGGCTCGAGTGCACGCTCTGGAACCCAGACGGAAGGGTTAAGCTCCACATTCGGATTGCCTGAAAGTTGTGAGGCAATAGCGTTAAAATCCGCACCTGCATCCAGCTGCTTTTGCAGCTCTTTGGCCAGTGCAGAAACTTGTGGTTCGTCTTGTGGTTTGTTGATTGGTAGTGAAATGGCAGCAATGCGGAGTTGTTCTTCGCCCATGGTGGCTTGTGCTTGTTGTGTGCGCACAATCTCTTCTTCGGTGACTGCTACGTTGCGGCGCAATTTACGCGTAACCACTTTGCCCCATGCAAGCTGAGCCTCAAGCTGTTGGCGTAGTTGGCGTAATGCAACGCCCTTCTCTTTCAGAAATTTCTCAAGGCTGCCTTTTGGCTTCCCGCGCTGTGCTTCAATTGCATGTATCGCTGCATCAATTTCTTTTTTTGGCACCACGATGGAAAGCCGTTTGGCTTCTTGCATCTGCAAGCGCTCACTGATTAATGTCTGCACGATTTGTGGCGTTAAACGCTTTAGAACCTGCGGCGATTCTTTGATGCCCGCACTCGCAATCACCAAGTCGCGACGTTCCTTCACGTCAAGCGTGGTGATGACGTCGTCATTCACGATGGCGGCAATACCAATCGGTGCGGCATAGGCCACTCCTGATACTAATAGCATGGCGATGAGTAGTCTAATTCCCACCAAATTCTCCCAAATTCTTGAACCCAAAACGTAGCATGAAGGTTGTTGAGGGTTCAATATCACGGTCGCGCGTAAAGCTCTTAAGCATTTCCATCGAAACGTTGAAACATTCGTTGCGATACACCAGACCGGCGTTGGTCGCAATCATTTGGTCAAGAATCAAATCACGGCGCAAGCCGCCCAACACGCTCCACCCGCCATAGATTTTCGCGGTAGCTGACCCATAGACCTCTTCAGAGTCGGTGAGATAGCGGTTATTATCCAACGAAAGATAGGCTGCCGAAAGCGTTAACCAGTCGTGATAAAAGTCGAATCCCACCTCACTACGGTTCGGCGAAAGACTGCCCTCATTAAGCGCAAAGCGATAGGTGAAACGGAACGGATCAATATCAAACGCCACGCGACCAATATAATCCGAGAAATTCTCGCCTGCCGTTGTGGAGTTCGGGAAGGGCGTATCATCCACGTTGTAATTTTGACCCAAAAGCATTTCGAGGCTCTTGCCGTCCGCAAACAAATACTGGCTTCGCAGGCCGTAAGCTAGGCGCGGGCCACTATCAATCGTATCTAAGCCCGGCATACGGTTAAGGCTGAAGAGATTTGTGTCGCTCAACTCGATAAGAGTATTATCTTCGTTGCTAATTTCTTGTGGATTACCGCCACCAGGTTGCGCCACTGCTAGCACGATGGGCTCTACCACCAGACTCGCATCATCCACGCGGCGGATGAGCGGATAACGCCATTCCACCGCAGCTTCTGGAATTACGCGCGTTTTGGAACCGTCAAATTGTGCGGTGTTATTGTTGATGGATACGTCTTTGACGGTGTAGGCATCGGTACGAAGATTGCCGGTTACTTTGAAGACATGCCCGCCCTCAGTGATATAGGGAATATCACCACCCAGCGTCATGGAGATGCGGTGTTGGTCGGCACCCGTATCACGCGTCAGGGACTGTGCGTTGGCAAAGGCATGAAGTTTCAGACCACTCGCAAAAGGATCTGTCTCGTAATAGCCTTCAAGGGTCGGCAGAACGAGCGGGGTTGTTTTGGAACTGTCGGTGGCGCGCAGACCTTGAATGGAAAGGCCTTGCGCAAGTCCGTAGTTGCGGCGTTGTGCGCCTTCCACATAGACGCGCGAATAGAGGGTTTCTTCAACCCCAAAACCGTAACGGCGTAGATAGGTATCATCGCTGGCGCGGTTGATATCAAATCCGTAGCGCCAATGATCCGCAAACGATTCACTCCCTTTAGCGAAGACATGCCCACGGAATTCATTGCCACCAGAAGGCTTACCTGCGCTATCGCGACCCTCAGGAAAACTCCCGCTGAAATCAATGTCGAATTGTCCATCATCGGTTCTTTGTTCATAAAATCCGTGCAGCAACGGGCCTTCTTCGGCCATGTACCACGGGGTTAACGTCACTTGTTTGTCGGGCGCTAAACGCCAGTAATAAGGGACTTTCACCGTTGTTCCCAAATTAGCGCCTGTTGAATATTCTGGTACCAAGAATCCACTTTTTGCGTCCGCATCTGGCGTGGGGTGCTTTAACCACGGCGTGTAAAACACGGGCACGCCGAACATTTCCATCCGCGCATCGCCATATGTCACGCGCTCATCAATCTCATCGATTTTTACTTCGTCGGCTTTGAGTTGCCAGAATGGCGCAACCCCTTCACACAGATTACACGGTGTGTAGGCAGCCTTCTTGAGCTTTGTTACATATTCATTTTCGCGGACGGCGGTATTCGCAGCCATGACAGAATTATCGGCCATGCGGGCACGGAAATTCTGAATGACCCCTGCTTTGAGATCATCCGTCAATTCAACAGTGTTGGCAAAGAACACATCGCCCGTTGGCTGTAACACGCTCACATTGCCCTCAGCGCGCACCAGATTGCGGTTCTGGTAATAAATAATTTTATCTGCCACCAGCAGGTAGTCGCCTTGCACTATCTCCACATTACCACGCGCAATCACGATGGCATTCTTCTGGTCGTAGCCCATCTCCAGCGCTTCCATCATAACGGGCTGGTTCCCATCTGGTGCAAGCGTCTGGGCCTGAGCGGTATACGCGCCAAGAAGCATCAGCGCCGCGCATGCGACCTGAATAGATCTGCCCAATGTTCCATAGTCGTGCGACATGGCGCCCCGTTTTATGGAGTTAATTGAGTAGCACTAGCAGGGGGGAGAAGGGGGTACAAAAAAATAGGAAAAATGATTCACAGTTAAATGCTTAACCATCCTCAAGATGCAGAAGCAACGAACCGCCCAACATGAGCACCACGAGTGAAGGTGCCCACGCCGCCAAAACTAGTGGCAATGCGCCTGAAGCACCCAGTGCATAAATCAGTTGTGCCGAGAAATAAAATACAAACCCCGTGATGACGCCCAGCACCACTAAAATCCCGGTTTTACCTCGGCGCGCTTGACGTAACGTAAACACAGCAGCGACCATCACCATCCCCGCAAGCAGAAAGGGTAGCGCCATCATGGTGTGCCAATAGAGCTTGTGGCGAATCGCCGAAAAGCCAGCTTTTTCGAGTACGTGAATGAATTCGGGCAATTGCCAGAACGAAAAGGTTTCGGGCGGCGCAAAGCTTTCTTGAATCTGACTGAGGGTAAGCGTCGTATTCATTGCAAAATTGGGAATGACATTCGAATCAAGGCCTGGCGCGGAAATCATCGCGTCCGATATCTGCCAAGCGCCTTTGGTAAGCTGCCCCTTCTTGGCGTCAATCCGCCCCAAAAAGCTATTCTCTTTATCATAAAAGAAAATGATAATATCTTGCAGCGTCAGGCTGGCTTGATCCATGCGGCGCGCATGTAAAATATATTCACCTACAGGCTTTTGATTGAACATCACGCCGTTCTCATCGACCTGACGTAGCCATAATCCCGAAAGCGAAATGGTGAGCATGCTGGGTTTGTTGGAGATGTAACGCCCCTCGATACGCTCAAAACGCGATACCATGGCGGAGGCGATGGGATTCACAACCGTAATAAACATGATGCCCAGCACGATGGCAATCACCAAGCCTGGAAAGAGGAACTGCCACACCGAAACACCCGCCGAGCGCACCACTGCCAACTCGTTCGTGCGCGTGAGGCGCGACAAAGTGACCATGCCGCCAATCAGAAACGCAAATGGATAGATACGCTCCACCGTATTGGGAAGTTTCATGACCGCCATTTCGAGAATAATGCCAAACGGCACGCCATTGACCGTTTCCGACCCACGACGGACTAATTCAAGCAACTCCATCAGCCCCACTATCACCATCATCACTAGCAATGTAGTCAGGGTTGCGGTCAAAAACGCGCGGCCAATATACAGTGAAAGTGTTACAGGAATGCGCATACTAATTTGCCTCCCGCAACTTCAGGGGATTGCGCCAGCGAATCGTTCTTCCAGACATGAGGGTTGCAACACTCCATGCCGAGACACCTATTAACAACAGGTACATAAGCGGTATCAGCATCGGTTGTTTGACGACCAGATTGCGAAGCGCAAAGAAAATCAACACCGTGACAGCCGCACTCACCGCGCTGATGGTCATGCGCTTCCACTGACCACGGCGGTTAAACTCACCAGAAAAAATAATCGCCAACACTAAAAGCGGCAACGCTAAGTTAAAAAACGGCCAGAGAATACGTTGATGACCCTCAGCGCGTAGCTTGGGAACATCGGCTTCCGCGACGTCTTTATAATCAAACAATTCGCCAATGGTGCGCTCATCGGGCTCACGTTTGCGCTGAATATCTTGGCCGTAAAACGCAATGTCTAGCGCGTAATTATCGAAACTCAGCCAGTTGACCTTACCGTTGCGTACTTCTTGGCGCAGGCCGTTTGTCAGATTAAAGCGTGGGCCGCTCGGTGTTTGCACAAGCTTGCCTTCTGCCGCCATCATGCTAACGGGCTTTTCATATACACGATTATCATGCAGCAAAATACCATAGAGATTATTCTGGCGGTCGCGCTTGCGCACAAACACCGTTAGCCCATCCATCGGTGTGTTGAACACTTCTTCTTCGAGCAATACGGAAGCATATTTATCGCGGAAGAAGGTGCGAATATCGCGAAATTGTTGGGTGGCAACGGGCATGAGGTAGAATGATAAAATAACGCAGATAATGGCGCATATACCACCCACCAACACGGCTGGAAGCGCCAACTGCATTTTGCTGATGCCCACCGCGTTAAATACAATCAGCTCACTATCACCCGTCAGTTTGTTATAGGTGTAGATGACTGCAATCGTGAGTGCGATGGGTATGAGAATAAGCAAGAGCGATGGTAACATTAGCCCCGTGAGGTAGAGAAAGTCAGAGAGCGATAGGCCGCGATTCAGCATGAAATCGACAAAACGCAGCATCTGCGTTAGCCAGATAATGCCGGTCAGGCTGGCGGTGACCAGAATCGTCGGCCACATGAGGTGGCTCATCAGATATTTGAGGTAGCGTTGCATCGTCGTAAGCTAGCGTGTTTTTTGCAGTGGCGCAATACGTCCATTCACACTATATAAAACACATTCCATTCTTATGAGGTTCTCATGCTCACTCCTGCATTCCGCGCAACGGCCACTGCTTCTGCTCCCATCGTTCTGTTCGTCGGTACGGACGGCGCATTATCTGCGCATGGCAAAACACTCGATAAAGCGAGCAAGGGCGCGCTAAATGCGGCTATGCACCATGCCAGTTTTACCGGCAAAGCTGGTCAGAGTCTCACACTGATTACACTTTCGGGCATCAGCCATACTCATGTGATTGTCATTGGTGTGGGTGATGCAAAGAAAATCTCCACCAAAGAGGTGGAGGACGCAGCAGGTCATGCAGTAAGTGCGTTGATTGCTGCGAAAGTAAAAACGGGTGAAATCATTGCTGAACTGCCCGCAGGCGCGAAATTGGATAGTAAAGATATTGCGGCACATGCAGCTTTGGGTGCGCAACTTAAAACCTACCGCTTCGATAAATACCGTACCAAAGAAAAAGCGGAAGATAAGCCACAACTGAAATCGATTGCCGTTATCACGAGCAAATTAGAGTCTGCGAAAAAAGCCTATGCACCGCTTGAAGCATTGGCAGAATCCATTGCCTTCACGCGCAATATCGTGAGCGAGCCTGCCAATATTATTTACCCCGAGTCGCTGGCGGCAGAGTGCAAAAAACTCGCAAAACTCGGCCTCAAGGTCGAAGTGCTGGGCGAAGCGGAAATGAAAAAGCTTGGTATGGGCTCACTGCTTGGCGTGGGTCAAGGTTCGGTGCGTGAGTCGCAGCTGGTCATCATGCAATGGAACGGCGGCAAGAAGTCCGACAAGCCGGTTGCGCTCGTTGGTAAAGGCGTGACATTCGATACGGGCGGCATCAGCATTAAGCCTAGCAACGGCATGGAAGAAATGAAGTGGGATATGGCAGGCTCTGCTGCCGTTATCGGCACCATGCGCACGCTTGCTGCACGCAAAGCGAAAGTGAATGTAGTGGGTGTGGTTGGCCTTGTCGAGAACATGCCAGACGGTAACGCACAACGCCCTGGCGATGTGGTCACCTCCATGTCGGGTCAGACGATTGAAGTGCTAAATACCGACGCCGAAGGCCGCTTAGTATTGGCGGATGCTCTGTGGTACACGAAAGAGCGTTTCAAGCCGCAAGCGATGATTGATCTGGCAACGCTGACGGGCGCGATTATCGTGGCGATTGGTTCGTCACGCGCTGGGCTTTATGCGAATAAAGACAAGCTGGCCGAACAGCTTCATGCTGCGGGTGAAGCGGTCGGTGAACGCCTGTGGCATATGCCGCTGGGTGACGATTACGATAAACTTATCAACTGCGATATTGCCGATATGCAGAATATCTCTGCGGGTCGCGAAGCGGGCTCCGTCACGGCTGCGCAATTCCTGCAACGCTTCGTGGGTGACACCACATGGGCGCATCTGGATATTGCAGGCACCGCTTGGGCAAACAAGCCTTCTGCCACCATTCCCAAAGGTGCGACTGCCTTCGGTGTGCGACTGCTCAATACGTGGATTCAAAAGCACTATGAATAATATTAAGTGCGCTCAGGCGGCGCTGGGCCTTACGGCGTCAACCGCCGTCCAAGCGTGGGTTTAAGTAAGTCATGACAAAAATACAATTCTATCATTTGCTCTCAACAACCATTGAGCGCGCCATTCCAAAACTCATGGAAAAAGCACTCGAAGGCAAGTCGCGCGTGGTAATGTTGGCCAGCGACGAGCAGATGATAAAACGCGTCTCCGATGCGATGTGGAGTGGCGA
Source organism: Rickettsiales bacterium (assembly GCA_049314715.1). GTDB lineage: Bacteria > Pseudomonadota > Alphaproteobacteria > Rickettsiales > UBA3002 > JAFLDD01. Next base: position 5,381 of record JBMOEL010000015.1, on the reverse strand, counting down.
CCCGAATAGTTTTTTGCCGCACGGCACCGCAAAAGAAGCGCATAAAAACGAACAGCCGATTTATCTCTCGCTCGTAGATGAAAACCCCAATCATGCCGATGTTTTAGTGGTGTTGGACGGGTCGATGCCTGCATCATATTCCACCTATGCAAAGGTGCTCGATGTGTTTGACGGCAATGATGATGCACAGGTAAGTGCCGCGCGCGAACGCTGGACGAAATATAAAGAGCAAGGCATTACGCTCCAATATGTGAAGCAGCAGCCAAATGGTGGCTGGAAAATAGAATCCGAAGCTAACGCCGCCTGATGTTTGTCATTCCCGCGTAGGCGGGAATCCATGCCTTAAATCTCGGACGTATTAGAGGTATGGCATAGACCCCCGCCTACGCGGGGGTGACACTATTTACGTCGCGCCACTGTCAGTCCCTCAGGCGTGGTCAGCAACACGCCATCGAACTTCGTTTTATCGGCAAGTAATGCGTTGAACTTACGCATGGCTTCGGTTGCTTCTTTTGACGCGGCTTTGGGGTCATCACCACTCACTGCGCCCCAGAGCAAGCTATTATCCGCCAGCACCCATGCATTGGGGTTCAAATGCGGCAATGCTGCTTTCAGATAGGCGGGGTATTGGCGCTTCTCAGCATCGAGAAAGATCATATCAAACTTCTCGCCTGCATAATTTTTTATCCATGCCTGTGCATCCGCACACACCACCTCGATACGTTTATCCTGCGCACAATGCTGCGCAGCAATTTTTGCGTTCTCATCGCTTTTTTCGAGCGTGATAATGCCCCCATCTTTCGGCAAGGCGCTCGCCATGGTGAGCGTCGAATAGCCCATGAATGTACCCACCTCGAGGATGTGTTTGGCGCCACTGATGGTCACTAACCACGCCAGCAAATGCGCTTCATACGGCGATACTTGCATCCCAGGATGGCGCTTCTCGCCTTCGGCGCGAACGGATGCGAACGGATCATCGCCGACAAAAGTGCTCGAGAGATATTCAGCAAGTTTGCCTTGGGTTCTACTCAACATGAATTTGCTCCTTAAAATCGACGACAATCATCGGGCCGTTATATTGTCTTAGCACACCACGGACGATGATTGCTTTACCTTCCATGTCACTAAACTGTTCCCATGCGCGCTTGGGAATGCGCACGGTGAAATCCGTTTTATAGTTCTCGCCAAAATTGAGGTAGAGGTCTTCGCGGGTTTGGAAGGTGCTCAGCACCCTTCCCTTTACCAACACAAATTCGCCAATATGTTTTGTGGTTTCTTCGGGGGTAAGAATGGTGTGGGCGCGCCACCATTCACCCGCTTCAAGCACTGCGGTTTCTGGCTCGCCATAACGGTTTTCTGCGGCAGAAACGTTGCTGCTGGCTGCCAGCAGCAGGATTGTCGCGGTATAAATACTCAAAAAGCGTTGCATGATAAACCCCTGACCGCTAGCTTGCCCCCAAAATAAACGGAGAGCAAGATGCGTCATATCCTATTTCTGATTTCGGCATTGGCAGCAGCGCCAGCATTCGCGCAATATAGTAACTATGGTTACGATGCGCAGTATCAACAGCAGTATTTCCAGCAACAAGCGCAAGGTGGCTACCAGCAGCCCGTGCCATACCAACAACCCCAAGCACCCGCACCGCAGCCTGACTATTATCAGCAAGCGCAATATCAGCAGCCTTACGCGCAGCCACTAGCGCAATCGCAGATTAATCCTGCCGTGGGTCTGGTCAATACGGATTATTTGCGTGTTGGATTAGGCAGAACGCAAATCTTTGATAATAAAAAACCAAACGCGACGAGCTTCCATATCGAATATAATTATCTGCCGATTTACATGGGGCTTCGTCCGATTGCGGGCTTCTTCGTCGATACAGACGGTGCCTTGTATGGCTATGCGGGCTTCAACTGGGATTTCTATCTCACTGACTCGATTTTGTTCACGCCAACTGCTTCGGTGGGCGCTTATAGCCAAGGCGACGGAATGGATTTAGGCCATGGTCTTGAGTTCCGCACAGGTATTGAGCTAGCCTATGAATTGGAAAGCAAAAGTCGCGTGGGGTTACAACTTACCCACCTTTCGAATGCTAGTATTGGCCATAAAAATCCTGGCACGGAAATCTTACAGGTCAATTACGCCTATCCGCTTGGTTGGCAGGAGTAGTCGTTTGATGCTTCGGGCATCGAGATACTGTCTAGCCCTCCGCGCAGCTTCGCTGGCTCATGGCTGACTCGAACCTACTGGTTCTCGAATAACGGGATTAAGCAGCCAATGCTTCGTAGGCGGGTAAGGTCAAGAACTCCACATACGCCTTATCAATTACCAGCTTCAGCACGAGTTCTTTCGCACGATCATACGGCAATTTGTCGCCTTCTGCGGCTTTGATTTTTACAATCTCTTCGTCTGCCACTTTACGAATGAAGGCTTCGTCAATGGCTTGACCAGCATCGGTCTTCGCACTGTGGTGCAGCCATTGCCAGAGCTGCGAGCGTGATATTTCAGCCGTTGCGGCATCTTCCATCAGATTGAAAATGGGCACACAGCCATTACCATTAATCCAATTCGCCATGTACTGAATCGACACATTCATGTTGTTGCGCACACCAGCTTCGGTAATCGTGCCTTGGTGCATTTGCAGCAATTCTTTCTGGCCGACCTTCACCTCTTCGCGCAATACATCGCGCTGGTTGGGTTTTGGCATGAGACGATTAAACGCTTCCATTGCCACGGGAATCAGCCCTGGGTGCGCCACCCATGTGCCATCATGGCCCCAGCTTGCCTCGCGTTCCTTATCGGCGCGCACAGCAGCGAAGGCTTTCTCGTTTGCCGCTTCGTCATTCTTCACGGGGATGAACGCCGCCATACCACCCATCGCGAAAGCACCGCGCTTATGGCAGGTTTGAATCAGCAGCTCGGAGTAGGCTTTCAGGAAATCCTTGTTCATCGTCACCTGCGTGCGGTCTGGCAGCAAGTATTCTTTGTGCGCGTGAAGTTTTTTGATGGTCGAGAAAATATAATCCCAACGGCCACAATTCAGGCCTGCCGCATAGTCTTTCAGCGCGTGCAGAATCTCGTGCATCTCAAAAACGGCAGTAAATACTTCAATCAACACCGTTGCTTTAATCGTGCCTTTCGCAATGCCGATATATTCTTCCGAGAAGGCAAAGACATCTGCCCAAAGCTGCGCTTCCTCGGCGCTTTCGAGTTTTGGAATATAGAAATATGGGCCAGTGCCGCGCGCGATGCGCTCTTTGGCGTTATGGAAGAAATACAAACCAAAATCGAGCAACGCACCGCTGATGGGCGTACCATTCCATGTTACATGGCGCTCAGGCAAATGCCACCCGCGCGGGCGCACGATAAGCACGGCAAGGTCTTTGTCGTTCAGTTTATATTCTTTGCCTTCAGGGCTTTTATAGGTGAGTTGTTTGCGCACTGCATCGTAGAGTGCTTTCTGACCGCCGATGATTTTCTCCCATGTCGGCGACAATGAGTCTTCCAAATCCGCCATGAATACTTTGGCACCAGAGTTCAGTGCATTAATCACCATTTTAGGCTCAGCAGGACCGGTGATTTCGACACGACGATCCAAAATATCGGCTGGTACGTCTGCTACTTTCCACTCACTTTCACGGATGGATTGGGTGGCAGGATTAAAATCTGGCAACACGCCTTTATCGAATTCTTTCTGGCGCTCGATACGTTTTTTGAGCAAGGCGTCCCGACGTGGCTGGAATTTCTCCACCAATGTCGCAACAAAGGCAACGGCCTCTGGCGTCAGCAAAAACTCACACCCTGTGGGCGCGGGTGAGGTAAATTTCAACGTGGTGGCGGTAGTCGCGCGTGCAGCATTGCTCATAAATTAAGCTCCTTGTTGCATTCTATCTAATCCAATCATTTTCATTTGTCATCCCCGCATCTGTATGCCACCATCGCGCCATGCTGAGCCTTATCAAAAAATCACTGTGTATGGTGTATCGCGCTGGCGACAATCTGGTCGAGAATGACGGGATTGAGCTTTCGGGCTATCTCGCGTTTTTAGAGCTCCTCTCACTGTTCCCATTTCTCGTTATCATCGTTGCAACAGCAGGGTTTTTTGGCCAAGGTGAATTGGGTGCGCAGTTTATTAACCTGCTGGTGACGCATGCCCCCCAAGATGCGGTGGAAGCCATTAAACCGCGAATTGAGGAGATTATTTCGGGCCCGCCACAAGGTTTGCTTACGGTCTCGATTTTAGGAGCACTTTGGACATCAAGCAGCGCGGTGGAAGGGTTCCGCACCGTACTGAACCGCGCGTACAACGTGAGCGAACCTCCGCATTATTTTCTGCGTCGGCTATTATCTATTTTGCAAATTATTCTCTTCACCATCATCACCATGGTGGCGATGTTTGTGCTCGTACTTGCGCCGCTATTTTTACAGCGGATTGCGCATCAAACGGGCTGGCAACTTCCCGAGGAGTTGATGACATTGCTCACGCAAGAATTCATTTACGTGGCGATTTTGTCGATGTTCGCCGTGGTAGCAACATTGTACTACTGGCTGCCTAATATCAAACAATCGATGATTGCGGTAATTCCAGGCGCATTGATTGTGGTTGCTGGTTGGGTTGGTGGTGCGGCACTGGTGAGTTTTTATCTCGAGAGCGTCAGCCAAGTGAATTTGATTTATGGCTCACTCTCGGGATTAATTGCGACCTTATTGTTTTTCTTTGTGATGAATATCGTATTTATTTATGGCGCAGAATTTAATCACGAATTGCTGCTGGCGCTTGGCAAGCGAGTCGAGGAGCGTGAGCATTCCAACGAATCACCAGACGATAAAGTGATCAGCAAGCATTAAAGTGCAAACTTAAAGATCTGCCCGTCCCATAATACCATGATGAAGGCTAGCGCGATCGCAACCCCATAGGGGATTGGCTCCCCCGCGCGCAAAATACGCGGCAGATTCACAGGCAAAAAGATCGCAATTTTGCGTAATATCAGCACCGCTACGGCAAAGAGACCGCCGAATACTGCCATATAAATCAGAAAGTTAATGGTCGCGCTTGACCAACCCGTCCATAGCGCCAACGCGGCAAGCAACTTGATATCACCACCGCCCATTACTTTAAGCGCGAAGAGCCCCATACCAAGCACCAACACGATACCGCCTGTCGTCAGGCCATTGATGGGGTTGAGGCCGAGAAAATAAAAGCCAGGCAGATAGAGCATGGCAATTGCGATGACCAGCACGTTGGGGATGATAAATTCACGCGTATCGTAAAAAATGACCACCAGCATCGCCAGGGTGAGAGCGGCTAGGAAGAGTATTGGCAGATTTGAAACCCAAACTTCCACAGGCGCCCCCATTTTTGTTGTGTTGCAGCAGGGGTTAG
>JBMOEL010000014.1:0-24318 GCA_049314715.1 Rickettsiales bacterium | reverse complement strand
GCAGCGTTTGAGAAGCTCGCCAAAACTTCGACCACCGTGCTACTCCCCACGAATGCGGGTGATACTGGGTCGATGGTCGCACAGGCCCTAACCATCTTCGAGCAAATCCGTGGCCAGAAAGGCTTGGCAAAAGAGGCGCTTACCGCAGCGCCTTGGGGTAAACCTACGGTCTAAAGGTTTCACGCGACTGACCCTGAATCGTCACACAACTGTCATGGGTAACTGACAGATTCGCGGCATGAACCGTACATGGGTAGAACGCGCGGCAGACGCACAAAGGCCATTTCAGGCAACCTACCCGCATATACGCATGCTGGATGCAGATTGCTTGGTCATTGATATACAAGGGAACGTCAATACGTTTGACTACGAAACATTTCGCCGTCCGCTTCTTGTGCTCAATCGCGACGAACTCAATGAAAATTTTATTCGATCACTACTTAACGAAGGCACATACCGACGCATGTTTGCGGATGTAGAAAGACTGGAGAATCTGTATAGTTACGAATATAATAAGCGTCGAGATAGGCTAGCACCCTCAAAAATGGGGCTGAATAAATTCCTGAGTCATTTCTTCGTAACAAATGCAGACGGAAACACCGTGTATGATGATGATTACACGAAGGCCTACAAAGCAGCGGAGAACGATACGGAACGTGCGCATTTACTAACCACATTATACGATGACTCGATTAAAAAACTTGAACCAGATCCTGCGGCTATCATTTGCAAGCGCGCCCAAGAATATGTCGATAGCCATCCTTCTGATATTGGACAAATGACAGATAATTTTGCCCGCCGAAGACGCTTGTCTCACGCCATAAGTGTTATGGATCCAGATGTGTTGGAGATACTCAATGATACAGGTTGTAACATCTTTACAGCACGTGATGGAGCAACATTTGGGCAGCCCACAACGCTTGGGTTTACAAGACAAGACGCTGGTATTATTTTTGTAAATTCACAATCCATTACCGACACAGAAACACTTTATGAAGAAGTGATTCATTACGTTGATGCAGTCTTTGGATTCAGCGCTTTACGTGATTGGAAGAGCGCGGTAAAGAGTGATCTTGATAATCCCAATCAGGGGGGATTAGCTCGTCATTTCCTGCGTGAAGCCGCATCACTTGTTATTCGTGGCAAAGCCTCTTTATTTGATAAGAGAAATTATAATCCCAAAGACATTCCGATGGAAATGCTGGCGGATATGCACTACGTCGAGCATAAATTTGATTTGATTGAGGAACAATGGAGGTCCAACAGCAATCCATCCTCACAACTTAAATCCGTTCTCAATTATTTAGACCAGTACAGGGGTGAGGATCATCCAACCATATTGTCAGAACTGTTTTCCAAGACTTGGCCGCTTTATTTGGAATTCAAGGCATTAACCCACGAACGCGGGGCGGCTTTGCGCGAAGCACGCCTTGAACAAAAACAGGATACTGCGGCGGAATGGACACTGCGGGCACTAGGTGGTGATAAGCAAGACGTTACTGAACGGAATTAGTAGCTTTCGTGATTGGTTCTTTTTACCATAAATTCATGCGTTTTTGGTTGTATTCCCTTATCTTTATTCTAGTGAGCACGCCGTCACTGGCCGTGCCACAACACGCCATCACGCTCTATGGAACGCCAAAATATTCTGCTGGCTTTTCGCATTTCGACTATGTGAATCCCGCAGCACCCAAAGGCGGCACACTCAGACTTTCCTCCACCGGAAATTTTGATTCGCTCAATCCTTATATCCTCAAGGGCGTCGCGGCACCCGGTGTGAGCGCCTATCTATTTCAATCCCTGATGACACCGTCTTATGACGAGCCACAAACCTACTACCCAATGATTGCCACCAGCGTGGATGTTGCCAAAGATCGCACCCATGCCGATTTCACGATTAACCCAAAAGCGCACTGGAATGACGGAGTAGCGATTACCGCACAAGACGTCGTGTTTAGCTTTGATGTGCTGAAGAAAGAGGGCCATCCTGTTTACCGCATTATGTATAAACCCATTAGCGCGGTCGAAGCCTTGGGCACCTACAAAGTGCGCTTCCATTTCGATGATACGGAACACCGCGAATTGCCGCTGATTGCAGCAGGCATGCCTATTTTGCCCAAACATTATTATGAAAAAGTGGCCTTCAATAAAACCACGCTTCTACCGCCGTTAGGTAGCGGTCCTTACCGCATCACCAACGTCGAAGCGGGACGGTCCATCACCTTCGAACGTGTGAAAGATTATTGGGCAAAGAACCTGCCAACTCAACGCGGTCTTTATAATTTCGACACGATTCGTTTCGATATTTACCGCGACGATGTGGTGGCGCTTGAGGGCATCAAGTCTGGGCAGTTTGATTATTACGAAGAATACATCGCCCGCAATTGGGCCACCGCCTATAACATTGACGCGGTGAAACGCGGTGATTTACTCAAGCTTCGAATCCCCAATAAAATCCCGCGCGGCATGCAGGCATTTTTATTCAACACACGGCGCGATAAATTCTCCGACCCGCGCGTGCGTGAAGCCATCGGCCTAACCATGGATTATGAATGGATGAACAAAACCCTATTCTATAGCGCTTATGATCGCTCTAGCTCCTTCTTCCAAAACACGGAATTTCAAGCAACAGGCCTGCCAGAAGGTGCGGAGCTTGCATTACTCGAGCCGCACAAAAAAGAACTGCCACCTGCCCTTTTCAAGCGGCCCTTCACCGTACCTAAAACCGACGGTTCAGGTTATGATCGCGGTAATCTTATCAAGGCACAATCACTGCTCGATGATGCGGGCTGGGTGCTGCGCGACGGTAAGCGGATTAACGCCAAAACAGGCGAACCACTCACCATTGAATTCCTCATGACCCAGCGCACATTCGAGCGCGTGGTTTCTATCATGCGCAAAAATTTGTTGCGTCTTGGGATTGATTCTACCTTCCGTTATGTCGATGCCTCACAATACCAACGCCGCATTGATCATCGTGATTTCGACATGGTCTCCATTTGGTGGAATCTGGGACTTTTTTATCCCTCAACCGAGCAATATACCTATTGGCACTCATCGCAGGCAGAGCTGGAGGGGAGCCAAAATCTTGGCGGCATCAAAAATCCCGTGATTGACGAGTTGGTAGGAAAAATTCTACGCGCCCAAACGCTTGAAACATTGCGCCCCGCCGCCCGTGCGTTGGATCGCGTATTGCTATGGAATCATTATGTCATCCCCCATTGGTATTTGAGCGCATGGCGTCAAGTGCATTGGAATAAATTCGGCAAACCCACGATTCAACCTTCCTACAATGCTGCGATTGATACATGGTGGATGCTGCCAGCATCGCAGATTAAGGCGGGTGTGCGATGATTAGTTACATCCTGCGCAGGATTGGTCTCATCATTCCTACGTTGTTGGGCATTTTGCTCATCAACTTCGTGATTATTCAAGCAGCACCGGGTGGACCCGTAGAACAAGTCGTGGCGCAGATCACGCAAGGCAGTTTGCATAATGCCGGTGCCTCGCGTGTTGGGGGTGTCACTACTGATTTCGGTGCGCAACAAGCCGCATTGCAAGGCCAAGGCAGCTATCGCGGCGGTCAGGGAATTGACCCTGAGCTGCTAGAGGATTTGAAGCGCCAATATGGCTTCGATAAACCTGCCCATGAACGTTTCTTGCAAATGGTCGGTAAATATTTAAGTTTTGATTTTGGCAATAGTTTCTTCCGCGACGAACCCGTCATTGGTTTGATTCTCGACAAACTCCCTGTGTCGATCTCACTAGGGCTTTGGACCACGCTACTTGTATATCTCGTCTCCATCCCGCTGGGTATTCGCAAAGCCGTGAAAGACGGTTCGCGATTCGATGTATACTCCAGTGCAGTGGTCGTTATCGGCCAAGCAATACCGGGATTTTTATTCGCGATTTTATTACTGATTTTATTCGCAGGCGGCAGTTACTGGCAAATCTTCCCGCTACGCGGTATTACCTCGGATAATTGGGAATCGCTAAGCTTGGTGGGAAAAATCGTCGATTATTTCTGGCACATCACCCTGCCCGTCATCTCGATGGTGATTGGCGGTTTTGCCTCGCTCACGCTACTCACCAAAAATAGCTTCATCGAGGAAATATCCAAGCACTACGTGATGACAGCACGCGCCAAAGGCCTGCCAGAAAGTCGCGTGCTTTACCGCCACGTATTCCGCAACGCCATGCTGATTGTGATTGCGGGTATTCCTTCCGCATTGATTGCAATTCTGTTTACTAGCTCACTCCTGATTGAAGTGATTTTCTCGCTCGACGGTCTGGGATTATTGGGCTTTGAAGCCGCCTTAACGCGCGATTATCCTGTCATGTTCGGTACACTCTTTATCTTCACTTTAATTGGTCTTGTCTTCAAAATCTTGGGCGACATTACCTATATGCTCGTTGACCCGCGCATCGACTTTGAGCGGAGGGGTGCATGAGTATCAACCCCATCACCCGCCGTCGCTGGGACACGTTCAAAGCCAACCGTCGTGGCTATATCTCGTTTTGGATTTTATTGACATTATTCATACTGAGTATGTTTGCCGAATGCATCGCCAATGACCGCCCAATTTTAGTGCAATATAAAGGCGATTATCTGTTTCCTATTTTCGTGGAATATAACGAGAAAGACACGTTCGGCGGTGCGCTGGAAACCGAAGCAGATTATGGCGATCCGTGGATTATAAATGAAATTACTCAGCATGGTTGGATGATTCGTCCGCTCATTCCCTATGATTATTCGAGCATCAATTTCAACATTAACCGCGCTCCCGCACCTCCGAGTACAACGAATCTATTAGGCACCGACGATCAAGCCCGCGATGTGTTCGCACGCATTATTTATGGCTTCCGTACTTCCATGCTGTTTGCGCTGATTCTCGTATCGCTCTCCAGTATTGTCGGGGTCGCGCTGGGAGCATTGCAAGGCTATTTCGGTGGATTGCTGGATTTGTTTTTGCAACGCTTTATCGAAATGTGGCACGGTATTCCCGTACTCTTCTTGCTGATTATTTTATCATCGATGGTGGTGCCGAGCTTCTGGTGGATTCTACTCCTCATGCTCCTTTTTACGTGGATGAGTTTGGTCGATGTAGTGCGCGCCGAATTCCTCCGCGCCCGTAATTTCGACTATGTGCGCGCTGCGCGCGCCCTCGGCGTGCCAGAGCTGAAAATCATGGTGCGCCATGTCTTGCCCAACGCGCTGGTTTCCGTATTCACCTTCGTGCCCTTCATGGTAGTGGGCGCCATCGGTACCCTCGCCTCGCTCGATTTTCTGGGTTTTGGGTTACCCTCCGGCTCCGCATCGCTTGGCGAATTATTGCAGCAAGGTAAAAACAACCCGCAATCCCCATGGCTTGGTATTACAGGATTTTTCGTACTAGCTTTCACTCTGTCGCTCACATTGTTTATTGGCGAAGCAGTGCGTGATGCGTTTAACCCCCGCAAAATCTTTACGGGGGAACGCAAATGACGCTGCTCTCCATCAAAGATTTGCACATTGGATTTGGTGACGGCGAGCGCTACCGCGAAGCTGTATCTGGCGTATCGCTCACCATTGAAAAAGGCGAATTACTAGCGCTAGTGGGTGAGTCTGGTTCGGGCAAATCGCTCACTGCACTTTCAATCATGCGCTTACTCGCCAAAGAATCGCGCATCCCCAAAGGTGAGATTTTCTTTAACGACGAAGCACTTCACAACGCGTCATGGAAACGCATCCAAGAGCTGCGCGGTAATCGCGTCGGCATGATTTTCCAAGAGCCCATGACGGCGCTTAATCCACTACACCCTATTGAGCGACAATTAGTAGAATCCTATAAATGGCACCATCAAACTAAGGGCGAAAGCGCGCAGCAAAAAATCCGTGAACTCTATGAAGCCGTGGGGCTACCGCATTTCATTGGCCGCAAAAACCTCTGCCCGCATGAGTTATCAGGCGGCGAGCGCCAGCGCATCATGATCGGCATGGCCATCGCCAACGACCCCGACTTGTTGATTGCCGACGAGCCGACCACCGCGCTGGATGTCACGCTGCAAGTACAGATTCTAAAGCTGCTCAAGAAGTTGCAAATTGAGCGCAACATGGGCGTGCTGCTCATCACCCATGATTTGACGGTGGTACGCAAAGTCGCCGATCGCGTGGCAGTGATGCGCGAAGGCAAAATCGTCGAGACGGGAAAGACCAAAGAGGTGTTCGAGAACCCACAGCACGACTACACGAAAATGCTTCTGGCGGCGATGCCGAGTGGCTCCGCTGTTCCCATCCCTCGCCCCGCAACGGACGTGTTACGCACCGAAGGCATCAGCGTGCGCTACCCCATCAAATCCGCGATTCTACGCCGCACCAAAGGCTATGTGAATGCGGTAGAAAATCTGCCGCTCTTTATTCGTGCGGGCGAAACGGTGGGTATTGTAGGTGAGTCGGGTTCAGGCAAATCATCGCTGGGTTATGGCGTGCTCAAAATGATTCCCGCTGAAGGCGAAGTGGTGTTCTTGGGTAACCGTATTGATGACCTCACCACCAAACAAATCCGCCCGATGCGTAAGGACATGCAGCTTGTTTTCCAAGATCCCTACGCAAGCTTGAATCCGCGCATGACGGTGCGTGATATTATCGCTGAAGGACTCGAGACTCACTTTCCCAAGCAATCGCGTAGCGAGAATGAACGACTCGTCGATGCGATGTTGGAACGCGTCGGTCTCACAGGCGCAATGAAGGCGCGGTATCCGCACGAATTTTCCGGCGGCCAGCGCCAACGTATTGCTATTGCACGCGCCATGATTTTAAAACCCAAATTGGTAGTGCTTGATGAGCCAACCAGCGCGCTCGATATGTCGGTGCAGGGTCAGGTGCTTGATTTGCTCAAAGACCTGCAAGCCAGTCACCAGGTGGCCTATATTCTGATCAGTCACGATTTACGCGTGATTAAAGCCATGGCGCATTATATTTTTGTGCTGAGAAAAGGTCAGGTCATGGAGCAAGGTAAGACAGCCGAAATTTTCGAAAATCCACAGCATGAATACACTAAATCCCTCATGCATGCTGCATTCGGGGATAGTTTGTAACACTACTTTCCGCGTTGTAATGTGTCTAATTTATCGAGAATCTCTGACTGGCTCGCTTCAATTTTGTGAAGCGCTTCCATCACGGGATAGCTGGCAGCCGTAGCACCTAAAGCGGCATATTTGATATATGGCCGCTCTACAACATTTTCTGATTCAGTAATAATTGAAATAGTGTCTCTAACTTTGGCGATAACTTCATCAAACCATTTTTTGTCTTCGGTCATAAATTTACTCAACGTTAGTTATTTAATTGGCTGAGCACGATAGCAATTTTGATATTTCCTGTTTATGAAGCTTTTATGAAAGCTTACAGCCACACCATCTATGCGCTCGCCACGCCGCCCGGTAAATCCGGCGTGGCAATTATTCGCATCTCTGGCAAGCACGCGGCCGAAGCGATTCGTTCATTGGGCTGTGACGTACCCAAGCCGCGTATTGCCACAATGCTGACACTGAAGAGCGGCGAGCATATTTTGGACCAAGCCCTAGGCTTGTATTTTAAGGCACCTTACAGCTTCACAGGTGAAGATGTGATTGAACTGCACACCCATGGCAGCCGTGCGATTGTAAAGGCCGTTTTAGACGCGCTTTCTAAAAACAACTCGCTGCGCGTCGCTGATGCAGGTGAATTCTCCAAACGCGCCTTCCTGAATGGTAAGCTCGATTTAGCGCAAGCCGAGGGTTTGGCAGACCTAATTGATGCGGAAACCACCGCCCAGCACACACAGGCCATGCGCCAATTTGCAGGGCAAAACAGCGCATTGTTTGAAGAACTTCGCCAATCGGTTTTACTCCCCCTCGCCTTGCTGGAAGCCTATATCGATTTTCCCGACGAGGAGATTCCAGACGCCGTATTGGCAGACGTGAATGCGCGCATAGAAGCCCTGAGAGCTAATCTCCGCGCGATGCTCGATGATAATCATATTGGCGAAAAAATCCGCCAAGGGATTGAGGTGGTGATTTTAGGCGCACCCAATGCAGGCAAATCATCCCTCCTCAACACACTGGCGCGTCGTGATGTTGCCATTGTGTCAGAGGTCGCGGGCACGACGCGTGACATGATCGAGGTGCATCTGGACATTAGCGGCTACCCCGTGACCTTGATTGATACGGCAGGTCTTCGTGAAACGTCCGATTCCATCGAAAAAGAGGGGGTTTTACGCGCCCAAAATCGCGCGAAATCAGCCGAGCTAAAATTGCTGCTGATTGATTCCGTTACGGAATCGGAATCACATAATGATTTCATTGATAATGGTGATAAAAATACCCTCATCATTTATACCAAAAATGACCTCAAAAAAGCCCCTAAAAATGCCCTTTCCATATCCACCAAAACAGGTGAAGGTATTCAGGGGCTGATTGAGGCTATTAAAAGCAGAGTCCTTCATGAAATGGGTTCATCCCCTTCCCCGCTCATCACCCGCGCCCGCCATCGCGAGGCATTACAAAGAGCCCTCGATGCTCTGGGTCGCTTTTCACCCGATACCCCCTTGGAACTGCAATGTGAAGAATTACGAATCGCCGCTCATACGCTCGGTAAAATCACTGGAAAAATCGATGTCGAAGATGTATTGGACGTCGTCTTTTCGACCTTTTGCATTGGAAAATAAAAAATGTTTCACGTGAAACAATACTGGTTATTCGAGGACAGTATGTCCGAGTCAGTCATGAGCCAGCGAAGCTGCGCCTCATTGCGGAGGCCAGTAGGCCGTAGCAGGGGGCATTCATGAAAGATTACGATGTAATCGTAATCGGCGGTGGCCACGCAGGTACAGAAGCGGCGGCGGCATCAGCGCGTCTTGGCGCTCGCACCGCGCTACTCACCCACAAGGCTCACACCATTGGCGAGATGTCGTGTAATCCTGCCATTGGTGGGATTGCAAAAGGCACCCTTGTTCGTGAAATCGATGCGCTGGATGGCGTGATGGGTCGCGCGATTGATCGAGGCGGCATCCATTATAAAATGCTCAACGCATCGAAAGGCCCTGCCGTTCGTGGCCCCCGCGCTCAGGCCGATCGCAAGCTTTACCGTGAAGCGGTTCAGTCAATCCTCAAGGAATATGAGAACCTCACTATCATCGAAGATGCAGCTGAGGGCTTGATGGTCGAGAACGGCGAAATCAAAGGCGTCGTTGGCGCATCGGGCACCAGCTACCCTGCCGCTAAAGTCGTTCTTACGACAGGCACCTTCCTTCGTGGCCTTATCCATTGTGGTGAAAAGAAAACCCCAGCCGGTCGGGTAGGTGAAGCACCTTCCATTGGCCTGTCCGACACCCTCCATGGCTTGAACCTGATGATGGGTCGCCTCAAGACAGGAACCCCTGCTCGTCTGGATGGTCGCACCATTGATTGGTCGGTTTGCACCCCGCAGCCTGGTGATAATCCACCCGTCCCATTCTCCTACATGACAGACAAAGTTACTGTTCCCCAAATCACGTGCTACATCACTCACACCACGTCGAAAACCCATCAAGTCATTCGTGACAACCTTCATCGCTCGCCCATGTATTCAGGACAAATCGAATCAACGGGTCCACGCTATTGCCCGTCCATTGAAGATAAAGTCGTGCGTTTTGCCGACCGCGAACGCCACCAGATTTTCTTGGAACCTGAAGGCCTGGATGACGACACCGTCTATCCAAATGGCATCTCAACATCGCTTCCGGAAGAGGTTCAACATGACCTCATCAAATCAATCCCGGGGCTTGAGAATGTCACCATCCTTCGCCCGGGCTACGCCATTGAATATGACTATGTCGACCCACGCGAATTAAAGCCAACCTTAGAGACCAAAAAGCTCAAGGGTCTGTATCTAGCAGGGCAAATTAACGGCACCACAGGCTACGAAGAGGCGGGTGGGCAGGGCATTGTCGCGGGTCTGAATGCCGCGCTGGCAGCGCGGGGCGCCGAGCCTTTCGTGATTGATAGGTCAGAGGCTTATATTGGCGTGATGATTGACGACCTCATTACCCACGGCACCAAAGAACCGTACCGCATGTTCACCTCACGGTCAGAATATCGACTATCATTAAGACCCGACAATGCAGACATGCGTCTGACGGGCAGGGGCATCGCCATTGGATGTGTCGGCCGCGCACGACGTGAAGCCTTCGAATTCAAGAAACAGCTTCTAGATAACGCCATCACTCAAGCCAAACGATTTAACATCAGTCCTAATGAAGCGAAAGAATATGACTTGGTATTGAATCAGGATGGCGCACGTCGTTCGATTTTGGATTTGTTGGCCTATCCCAATATCGGGTTTGACGATATTGCACCCATCTGGCCAGAGATTCGTGAATGGCGTTCGGACATACGCGAACAGGTGGAAATCGAGGCGCTTTATAAAAGCTATCTGGAACGCCAACAAGCCGATATTGACCTCTTCAAACAAGAGGAAAATCTCAAAATCCCAGATGATTTTGACTATGATTCGGTAGGCTCTTTATCCAACGAATTGCGGGACAAATTGAAAAAAACAAAACCCGCTACGTTCGGCGCCGCCAGTCGCATTCAGGGCATGACGCCTGCTGCCATCGGCGCGCTCATGGCCTATATGAGACGGGGCAGGGCAGCCTAGTATGGATGCCCAAAAACAAACTGCCTCTGGCGCAGCCATTGTTTCACGTGAAACATTGAAAAAATACGTCCAACTTCTTTTGAAGTGGAACCAAAAAATCAACCTGATTGGCCCCTCCACAGAGTCAGAAATTTGGGAAAGACACATCCAAGACTCTCTTCAGATTGTTCCGCTCATCCCTAAAGACGCAATCTCCATCGTTGATTTGGGAAGTGGGGCAGGGCTACCCGGACTGGTCGTGGCAAGTCAGCTTTCTATTCCCATCACGCTTATCGAACGTGACCAACGCAAATGTGCTTTTTTGGCCGAAGCGGTCCGAATTTGCGGGTTTTCTCATGTAACATTATCGAATTCAGATGCACGTAATTCACAGGCAAAATATACTGTGATAATAGCTAGGGCTCTAGCTTCCATAGATGAATTGTTTGCATTATGCGAAGGCATGATTATGGAAAATTCTATTTGTCTCTTTCCAAAAGGCAAAACATACGCTAATGAGATAGCCGAAGCACAAGGTAACTGGGACTTCGACTATCAGGTGACCCCAAGCCTCACGCAATCAGACGCGGTGATTCTCACCATTTCGAAGATTAAAAGAAAATAAGTATCTGTATGACAAGAATAATTTCGGTTGTTAATCAAAAGGGCGGGGTGGGTAAAACCACCACGGCTGTCAATATGGCAACAGCACTTGCCGCCTGCGGCAAGGAAGTCTTATTGATCGATCTCGACCCACAAGGCAATGCCTCAACCGGCCTTGGCATTCCATCCGCTGAGCGGATTCATACGTCTTATCAAGTGCTTATTGGCGAATCGTCGCTCGAGCAAGCAGCCGTTAACACCATTATTCCGCGCCTTTCCATCGCCCCCGCAACCATTGACCTGTCTGGTGCCGAGATTGAACTCGTGAATATGAGCGCACGCGAATACCAACTTAAAAACGCCCTTAAAGACATGCCCAATCACTGGGATTACGTGATTATCGATTGCCCGCCAAGCCTTGGTCTGTTGACTATCAACGCGCTCACCGCCTCTGCATCAGTACTCATTCCACTACAATGCGAATTCTACGCGCTTGAGGGTTTGAGCCACCTGCTCAAAACCATTCGCCTCATCCAAAGCAAGCTAAACCCTGAACTCAGCGTACATGGCGTGGTGCTGACCATGTATGACCGCCGCAATAAGCTTACCGAGCAGATTGAAACGACGTGCGTAGCTTCCTCGGCACTGATGTGTATCGCACGGTGATTCCGCGTAACGTGAGAATGTCTGAAGCCCCAAGTCACGGCAAGCCGGCATTGGTCTATGACCTTAAATGCCCTGGGTCGCAGGCATATCTGAAACTCGCGCGCGAAGTCATTCAGCGTGAACGTAAATTCGCTGAACTGCGCGCCGCCGCATAAAAAGGAGCAACCATCATGGCAACAGCAACTGCAAAAAAAGGTCTCGGCAAAGGGCTTTCAGCCTTGATGAGCGAGGAATACTCCACCACACAGACCAACGATAATTCAGTCGCCACATTACCGCTGGATAAATTGGTCGCAGGCAAATATCAGCCCCGCCGCGAGTTCGATGTCGGGGCACTCGCCGAGCTCACCGTTTCGATTGAAAAGAACGGCATTATGCAGCCGATTTTGGTGCGCGCTGTTGCAGGTGGTAAATACGAAATTATCGCGGGTGAACGTCGTTTTCGCGCCGCGAAACACGCGAAATTAAAAACCGTTCCCGTATTAATTCGCGACGATGTAAACGACCAGCAGGCACTTGAATTAGCACTCGTTGAAAACATTCAACGTCAGGATCTGAATCCGCTGGAAGAAGCGACGGGCTATCAACGCCTGATGGATGAATTCAAATACACGCAAGACAAACTCTCAGCAGTGGTGGGTAAAAGCCGCTCGCATGTTGCGAACTTATTGCGTCTTCTGAGCCTACCAGAAGGTGTTAAAAAATACGTCGAAACGGGTGATTTGACCATGGGTCATGCCCGCGCCTTGATTGGCGTAGAGGGCGCGGAAAAAATCGCCCGCGACATCGTTGCCAAACAACTTTCCGTACGTGAGACAGAAACCTTGGTGCGTGGTGACGCGCCCGTACAGACCAAAGAATCTCATCGCCCGGCAAGCAACCCAAAATCTGCGTCGCCAAGAAGCGCAGAAAAAAGCGATGATATTTTACAGCTCGAGCGCATGCTCTCTGACAATCTAGGTTTAGGCGTGAGCATCACCACTCGCGGCGGTAAAGCAGGGGAAGTAACTATCGCTTACAACTCTCTGACCGAGTTGGATGAAGTGCTAAGAAGACTGGGTGGCAGTATTTGAACTAGTCAATTTTCAGGATAAAATTTTTTAGTGACATTTTAAAATCGCGTAATATATTCTGCATATGCGAATCTTTTCCCTACCCCCTACATCTAATCGTGCTTTCAGCCTCGTTGAGATTTCAATAGCGTTGATTATTATAGGCCTACTCACGGGCGGCGTAATTACAGCGCGAAACCTAATTAATAACGCACAACTACGTGCTATCTCCACTGAATCGAATCAATATATCAAAGCAGCAAGAATGTTTCGTGCAAAGTATGAAGCATGGCCAGGTGATTACTCTTTTGCTATTGATGCATGGGGCGCAGCAGATGCTAACCCCACAACCTGCGTCACCACTCCCAGCACTTCTAAGTTAACCTGCAATGGTAACGCCGATGGTTTAATTATTCCCTCTACTGGTTCCAATGAAGTTTATCGCTTCTGGCAGCATCTCGCGAATGCGGAGATGATAGAAGGCTCATTTAACGGCGTTACCCAAGGAACTAATGAGTTTTCCTCTACGGCAGCTAACTCTCCTAGCTCGCGTTATACAAAGGGCGGCTGGTTTGTCTGGTCTTGGTCGAACATGGTGGGTGATTCAGCATTTTTTGACAGAAGTTATGGTAATACTTTAGCCGTAGGTTCGGGGTGGAATGCAAACAACTGGCCTAACGGTGCTCTACTTAGCACTCAAGACGCGTGGAATATTGATACGAAACTAGACGATGGCAAACCCGCGACTGGTAAAGTTGCAGTGTCTTTGTGGCCTAGCTGTACCACGGCGGCAAACAGTGCTGCAGTCTCTGCTGATTATAAACTCGATGCTTCAGGACCAAATTGCATACTACTGTGGCCAAATGCACTGGCAATTGACCCAACCAGCCGTACGGTGCTGGCACCGTCACTGCCAGCGAATGGTGGCTGGAGCGCATGGGGAAGCTGTTCCGTTACCTGCGGTGGCGGCACGCAAACCAGAACCTGCACTAATCCCATACCCTCGGGTGGTCCCGGTGCATGTGTGGGAGCTTCTTCACAAGCATGTAACACTGGCCCGTGTCCTATTAATGGTGGCTGGAGCGGTTGGGACTCATGTGATGCTAGCTGCGGTTGGGGAACACAGGATCGCTATTGCAACAACCCTGCCCCAGCATTTGGTGGTGCCCCATGCACTGGTGCATCTTCACAGTCTTGTTATGCTGGCGCATGCCCTTGTATCGACACATGGGTGAGTTCTTTTGGTGGCTGTCCATGTTGTCATACGCACTCTGTGTACTCGTGCTCAGGTGTTCATGACGAGTCGTCAAATGGTTGTGGTGCATGGTGTGCAGCAATGGCTGCGCTTGGACTACCTACTTGCTCTGATTATCGATTAAAGACTGAAATCGTACAGGTTGCTTCCCGCAGAGATTTCAACATTTATGAGTTTAGTTATAAAGCCGATCCTTCACACACGCGCTATCGCGGAGTATTGGCACAAGAGGTGCTAGATATTCATGACGCGACAGTGCTAATGCCAAATGGCTATTATGCTGTGAGGTATAATGTCTTAGGCGTGCCATTTGAGAAATTAGAAAATTAGGTTGTTTTCATGCGCAAATTTCTAATGATTTTTTCTACTCTGCTTCTCATGTCGCAACATGCAATGTCACAAACGCCAGAGGCCACTCCCAATCAAAAGCAAATTGAATGGGTACAATTATGTATTAAACACTATGGTGTTTCTGTTCAGCAAGTGGGTGAAACTTTAACATCGGATCAGAAGAATGTGGTCAATCAATGTCTAGCCAAAGTAGGTATACAGACTCCTAAA
This sequence comes from Rickettsiales bacterium, assembly GCA_049314715.1. Lineage (GTDB taxonomy): Bacteria > Pseudomonadota > Alphaproteobacteria > Rickettsiales > UBA3002 > JAFLDD01. The sequence goes on along the minus strand of JBMOEL010000014.1, from coordinate 9,545 downwards.
TTACCGGATAAAAAACCTATGCCTCCAGAAGATCATGAAAAATTGAAACAATGTCTCACCGAACAAGGTCTCAGTCCTCCTGGTGAAGAGGGTGCGCCAGAATATTCTAAAGACCCCGAGAAAGCAAAAATGATGGATAGTTGTTTAAAGAAAATTGGCGTTACAGCGACGACAAGTCCTGCACCTCCAGTTGCGGAAGATGTAGGCGCTCCCAAAGATGTAGCTACACCAGCAACACAACATTAATCGCCATTTCTGCTGAATGCTAGATAGCTCAGATTAAGCAGACAAAGCCTCAATATTAAACTTGCGCATAAACGACCGATAACAACATATAAGTGAGCGCTGCAAACAGCTTCCTTAATACTTTCAGCGCCGTTTGAGGACCTCGCAGCCTCAACTTTGTGTTGTCTGCTGAGAACTTAGTTTCTTGCTAACGAGCTCATAGCACCTAAAACTAAGCAGCTTTTTTGCCCGTAGAAGCGAAACTAGCTATCTCGATGAAGCCACTTGCCAAACGCATGCGCGATTGCTCTGCATGGCGCTTAGAATCCAATTCTAGGCGTTGTAGCACGGCCAAGGCATCGGCAATACGATTTGAACCCCAGCGCATGGCATGAGGCTTCATCGCGGGAATAATCTTAAAGGCTATCTTGCCGTAAAGTTTTTCAATCGCCAATTCAATGCTCAGACCATCACGTCTCAATGCAGCGATTTTCTCCAGCGTATCAAAATAGCGCATGACAGCACGCACCAACACCACGCCCACATGTCCTTCGGCCAGCAATCTATCGGTCAGTCTGCATAGCGACACTGTATCGCCCGCTGCAATCGCCTTCGCTAAATCCTCAAGTGATTTATCATTGTTTTCGCCAATCACCGCCATCGCATCTTCGAGTGAAACCTGCTCGGCCTCATCCCCCACATAGAGCGAGAGTTTTTCCAACTCGTTGAGCATGATTTGCCGATCACCACCCAACTGTGTCGCCAGATACGCCAATACATCAGCGCCGGCGCGCAGGCCAAACCCGCGCAAGGTGTCGCGCAAGAATTGATCTAGCTGGCCGCCTTCATCCTTGTAAATGGCGATGCAGGCGATGTCGGGCATCTTCTCGGCCCATGCACGTAATTTTGAATCACGGCCAAGCCCTTCGGTCACTTGCAAAATGAGGAAATTATCGTTCGAGCGAAGCTCCAGCGCATCTTGTATGATGGGCAATACTGCGTCTGACGCTTCACGCACCGTGACCACACGTCGCCCACCCATCAGACTCATCGAAGCCAATTCATCTGCCAAGCGAGCAGGGTCGTCTTTGAGGTGTTCGGGGGCAAATTCAATGCGCGATAATGGGTCTTGATCTTTGCCCTGCCACCCCTCAATAAGCTCACGCGTGCGCTGGCGCACTTGCCCCGCATCACTTCCGTAAACCAGTGCCGCGGAAGATTTTTGCGGATGCTTGAGATAGCCATCCAATTCGCGTGGAGAGATTTTCATAGAGCCCCACATGGAACGCTGCGTAGCGCCGTAGCTGCGCGAGCCGCGAGCGATAGCGAAGCGAGGGGGAGCGGTAGCGGGGGCATCACATGCCCCCACCAGCTAATCTCGAAGAGAGATTAGCTAATCGAAGTTTGTAATCTTGCGCCATTTCGATCATGGCGCGCTTCTTCGCGTCTTCTTTCGAAACATAGGCCGCATAATCTGCAGTTTGCGAACTATTATAACTTCCTACACGCCGCAGGATGCCTGTATGAATCACCGCATTGTCTGATAAGCGGGTGAGGGTATAGGTGCTTTCATAGCGCATTTCACCGCGCTCAGACGTACCGTCAGGATTGATAAATAATGGATAGTCCGTCTCGGTGTAAGCGATATCTAAGAGATAGGCAGGGGCCATCGCACGGTAATCAGGGTTCACACCATCTTCAATTTCAGCACGCAGTAGTTCGCCTAAAATACCGCTAGGTGTTTTGACCTCAATCGCAGCGAGAATCGCGCCGCCATCTTGCGCCTGATATTCGCGGCTATGCATCGGCTGAAAGCCACAGGCACTAAGCGCCAAGAGCGCAATACTCATCAGAACATATTTCATGCTTAGGCCGCGACAATATTGACGATTTTATTTGGGACAACGATAATCTTTTTTACACCTTTACCGTCAATCGCTGCAACCACTTTCGGTTCGGCAAGTGCTGCCGCTTCAGCTTCCTCTTTGGCGATATCTACGGCCAACTCCAAGGTTGCGCGCAGCTTGCCATTTACTTGCACGGCGACCGTCACCGTATCATCCGCCATCAGCGCAGCGTCAGCAACGGGCCAAGGGCGCGTGGCGACTAAATCGGCATTACCCATCAACGACCAGCATTCTTCTGCAAGATGCGGAATGATCGGTGCGATGAGATGCAGTGCCGCCGTAATAGCTTCGCGATATTCTGCCGCATGTGTTTGTGCGTCTAATTTCTCGAGCGAATTGGTCAGCTCGCGAACACGCGCCACTGCTTTGTTGAAATGGAAATTCTCAATATCACGCGTCACGCCATGAATCGTTTTATGCGTCTGCTTGCGAATAGGGTTCTCGCTCGCAGGTGCACCAGCCTTCGCAATCGCATCCAGATTCTCAGCAACCAAACGATACAAGCGACCCAGATAACGCCATGCGCCATCAATACCTGCATCCGTCCACTCCAAGTCTCTGTCAGGCGGGGAATCCGACATCATGAATAAGCGCGCCGTATCGGCACCATAGCCGTCGATAATGTTGCGCGGGTCGACGGTATTCTTTTTCGATTTGGACATTTTCTCCGAACGCCCAACCGTGGCGGGGCTACCATCCTCGAAGAGCCATGCACCAGCATCATTTTGATGTGCTTCGGCGGGGTATCTCCATTCGCCCTTAGCGTCCTTGAAGGTGACGTGGCCAACCATGCCTTGCGTCATTAGGCCTTTGAATGGCTCCTCAACATCCACAATGCCGCAATACTTGAGCGCGCGGGTGAAAAAGCGTGAATAGAGCAGGTGAAGCACCGCGTGCTCAATACCACCGATATATTGCTGCACTGGCATCCAACGCTCGGCCTCTTTAGTGATACCTTTATCGCCACCACCTGAAGCATAACAAAACGGATACCATGACGACTCAAAGAATGTGTCGAACGTATCAGTCTCGCGCTCGGCAGGCTTGCCACATTTGGGGCAATCTACGTGTTTCCATGTGGGGTGATGCGCAATCGGGTTGCCGGGCTTGTCGAACGTTACATCTTCCGGCAGCGTCACGGGCAATTGATCTTCTGGCACAGGAACGGCGCCACAATCTTTGCAATGGATGATTGGGATTGGGCAACCCCAATAACGCTGGCGGCTGACACCCCAATCGCGCAAACGATAATTAATTTTGCGTTTGCCAACGCCTTTTTTCTCAAGCTCACCAATCGCTTTTTCTTTTGCATCGGAAACACTCAAGCCGTCAACCAAAGGTGAATTGATGAGCACGCCGTCTTCTGTGTAAGGGAACGTCACCTCGCCGCCATCTTTAGGCGCAACGACTTGTTTGATGTCGAGATTATATTTCTTGGCGAATTCATAATCACGCTCATCATGCGCAGGGCAACCAAAGACTGCGCCGGTGCCGTAACCCATGAGTACGAAGTTAGCGATATACAACGGGTGGTCGCTGCCCGTGAAAGGGTTCACCACTTTAAGCCCTGTATCGAAGCCTTCTTTTTCGGCTTTCTCGATGGCCTCTTCCGACGTGCCAAGCTGGCTACATTCTTTGATGAACGCTTCCGCTTCAGGGTTATGACCAATCATGCTCTGCGCCAACGGATGTTCGGGCGCAATCGCCACAAAGCTCATGCCATAAAACGTATCAGGGCGCGTCGTGTAGATTTCAATATCGCTTTCAATCACCTCTTTGCCGGACTTTTTGCACAGCACCTTGAGAGTCACTAACGCGCCTGAGGATTTGCCAATCCACTTCTCCTGCATGAGGCGCACTTTGTCAGGCCACGCGCTAAGCGTCTCAAGGCCTTGCAGCAAATCTTCCGTGAAATGGGTGATTTTGAGGAACCATTGTGATAGCGTACGGCGCTCAACAAGCGCACCTGAACGCCAACCGCGCCCGTCAATCACCTGCTCATTGGCAAGCACCGTGTTATCGACGGGGTCCCAATTCACCACTGCTTCTTTGCGATAGGCGAGACCTTTTTTCAGAAATTCGAGAAAGAATTTTTGCTCGTGTTTGTAATATTCAGGCAGGCAGGTCGTCACTTCGCGTGACCAGTCATAGGAAATGCCAATAGATTTCATTTGCTCACGCATCGTCGCAATGTTTGAAAGCGTCCATGCTTTCGGGTGTGTATTGCGCTGGATTGCCGCGTTTTCTGCGGGCAGACCAAATGCATCCCAACCCATAGGATATAAAACGTTATAGCCCTGCGCACGACGAAAACGCGCAACAACGTCGCCCAGCGTGTAATTGCGCACATGCCCCATATGGATATTTCCCGAAGGGTAGGGGAACATCTCCAGCACAAAATAATCGGGTTTGCCATTGGGTGCAGGCGTATCAAAAACACCATGTTTGCGCCATGCATCCTGCCATTTCACCTCGCTCACGCGAGCGTTATAACGTTCGGCAGGTGAGACCATATTAGTAGCCTAATTGAGCAACACGAAGTTGGCGCGCGCGCGTCAGGATAGCGTCTTCGAGTTTGCTATTGGTCGCTTCATCAACCGTTTGGTCAAGCCATTGCTTGGTTTTCTCGTCCTGCTTTTGCTTGAACATGCGCACTTTCACGCTATCGGCACGCAATTGACGATCGAGAATAAGCGCATTGACCTTGAAACGCTCACCACGTGCTTTGGGGTCTTCGTACCAGTCGGTGAGCACTACGCCACCAAACGGGTCTGCGGAGGCAAGGGGCATAAACGCTAAGGTATCAAGCGTCGCACGCCATAGGAAGCTGTTGACACCAATAGGGCTATTACTTTCGCCGTCTTTTTTCTCGCCGCCGCTCAATAGAATACCGTCTTCGCCCGCGAGCTTACCAATGCGCTCTTTGCGCAAATCTTCCTCAGTTTTAGGGTATTGCGACGTGTCGCCCTCAAGACCACAGGCTGAAAGAGCAAAGACAGCTATCAAACTAAAAAGAATGGGAAAACGGGTGCGTGTCATAGAGAACCTCAAAGAGTGGAGGCTAGCTATAGCGTTTGCTGCAAAGTTTGCAAGATGCAACGACGTTTTTCATCCAGTGAATGAAAAACGGCTAGCATCATGGGAGTCTTAGTATTTGCAAGCTGAGTATATCGAAGCGCAGAAAATGCTTAGACGGACATGCCGTGACGTCCACAAAAGAAAAAGGGGTAGCATTTCTGCTACCCCTCCATCTTAGACTTTAAGCCTTCAGCTTAGAACGCAACTTGCGTACCGAGCAGGAAGGTCGTGCCGTCGTTGTCGAAACCACCAGCACCGCCTTGGTCGAACTCGTAGAACGACACTTCAGCGTATGGGGTCAGACCTGGAGCGAGTTTGTAGTCTGCACCAAGAACAACGTTATCGAAGTCGTTGTCTGTGTTAGCAGCAATCTCGCGGGTCGAGTTCAGGTATGTAGCCGAAACACCGAACGGACCGGTCTCGTAACCAGCACCAACGGTCCAATAGTTGGAATCGTCGTCACCGGTGTTAACTACGCGACCTGAATCACCCCAGCTACCGTACGAACCAGCAACTGACCAACCTTGGTAACCCAAGAGGGCGCCAACGCTGTAGGTGCGGATGTCTTCACGAGCAGCCGTGTCCGACTTACCAGCTTCGTACGTACCCGAAGCACCGAGCTTCAGACCGTTTTCGAATTGGTGATCGAAACCAAGAGCTACTTCGAAGATCTCACCGTAGTTGTTCGCGGTGGTATCGTTACGAGCAACGGTTTGACCACGATCTTCTAAGTCAGGCGTATAGCTTGCGCCAACTTGGAAGCCCGAGAATTTTGGAGAGTAGTAGCTTACTTTGGTTGAGTTGTAGAAGTTCTCATCACCCAAAGTGGTGGTTGAACCATGATCAGCAAAACCTTTCGAGGTGGTGATGAAACCGCCTGAAGCAGCAAGCGTGCCACCAGCTGGTGGGGCAGTTACGTTCGTGAAGTAGGTCCACGCACCGTTGATACCGCCGGTTGCAACAGCGAGGTCAGCAGCATCGACACGGATGGTCGAGGTTGCGCCACGGTTGCCGCCCATTTCAAAGCGACCCCAGTTGCCTTCGAGGTAGGTGAAGGTGCGGGCAGCGTTGGTACCTTGGCCATCAACGTCGTTGTTGATGTCTGCTTCGAGATCGATAACAGCGCCATAGCCGAGACCAGCATCGGTCTTGCCATCAACGTGAACCGAGATCTCGTTGTCGTTACGGAAACCAGTTGAACGGGTGTTTTGATCAGCATCGTCGCTGGTGAAACCAGCTTGGAAATCAGCAAAACCACCGAGGGTTACTTTGGGCGTCTCAGCGTTAGCAGCTGCAGAAAGCAGTGCCGCGCCGATCAGACCCGTCGTACCAAGAAGAATCTTTTTCATACGAATCGTCCTTTTTTTAGTTAAACAAGCAAGAGGCTACTTACACAATGTAAGTGGTCTCCTGTGAACACAAGGTGCACGTGGCATAAGCCCTATGCTCCACACGGCCTTACATACGGGAAAGGGGCTGACACAGGCAACCCCTCCAAGCCTTTTTTGGCCTCAAACGGGTATTTATCACCCCCCTGTTGCACATTTACCACAAAGCCACACCCTACCCGAACCTTGCGCCACATAAAAAGCTATGCTATTGAAAAAACTATGAAAACCAACATTGCAACTCCCGATGACACCCTAGCTACCCGTCTGGCAGGCTTGCAACAGGCCATTGACAGGGCGCTAGATTCGAAGTGTGTGAACACAGGTCCTCGGCCCCGCCTTATCGCGGTGAGCAAAACCCATCCCGCCGAACGTATCGAAGATGCTATAGAGTTAGGCGTCACGGATTTTGGCGAAAACAAGGTACAGGAGGCGCAGGGCAAATACCCAGCACTTAAAATAAAGCATCCGCATATCCGCCTACATCTGATTGGCCCACTTCAATCCAATAAGGCGAAAGAGGCCGTCGCGCTATTTGATGTGATTCATACCATTGATAGGCCAAAGATTGCCGATGTGGTTAGTGCGGAGATAAAAAAACAAGCCAGAGACATCGCCTGCCTCATCCAAGTGAATATCGCTCAAGAGGTGCAAAAGGCAGGAGTAGCCCCTCGTGATTTGGCAGCACTACTGAGTTATTGTCAGACTATCGGCCTTCCCATTAGCGGACTCATGTGCATTCCACCCGAGGGTGAAAACCCCGCACCTTATTTCGCGCTTATGTACAAACTAAAACAAGAACATCAGCTCGCAGAGTTGAGTATGGGCATGAGCGGGGATTATGAAACCGCACTACGCTTCGGCGCCACCATGATACGCGTAGGCACCGCATTATTTGGTGAACGTAATCAATACTAAAGAACCGACGCCTCGACGCCCGTTGAGGGCGTTAGGCCCAGCGCCGCTTGAGCAAACTAAATACTAAAATGCATCGACAATCGTTTGCCAGACAGCATTGAGCGAGTCGCCTACTAATTGAAACGCCACAATCGCCGCAACGGAAATCAACGAAGCAATCAAGGCGTATTCAATGGCCGTAGCGCCTGAGCGGTTCTGGAACATGGTCGCAGTATAACACAAAAATACAAACATACATCTTGTTATGCGTAGCGCCGTAGCTGCGCGAGCCGCAAAGCGGCGGAGGGAGTCACGAGGGAAAAAAGCGTTCCCTCGTAAAATTAAAATACAGCATTCACCGAAGATTGCTGCAAATAGGCTCGCATATCGGCTTGTTGGTAAGCACGCGCCGCGTGGGCGGATGGGGTCGATGCGCCATAAAGCGCCAATACTTGCTTGTCCATAGGGTCAATCTGGCTTAGGCGCTCGCGTCTCTCATCACGCGATTCTCTAGCAAATGGAAGAGGTAACGACGAAGTGTCGGGGAGTGGGGTTTGCAGCGCCGCCAACGCTTCTGTTGGCTTAGGCCCCTGTGCAACTTGAACTGTTGCTGTTTTCTCATCACCAAATACCGCTGCTACCATGGTGCTGCCAATGTCTTTGCCGGTTTCTTGTTCAAAAATCACATCGGCTAGGCTGGCAACAAATCCAAACACGCCCCCCACTACCGCGCCACCTGCTAATTTCATTTCTGGCTTAATCGTATCGCCCGTCGCTTCGCGATACATGGTATTAATGATTGGAATATGTTGGAGCGGATTAATTAAATCCAAGAAGTCCCAGAAACTATACTCCGTGTCCGCGCCCGACTTGGTTTCATTCTTGGCAAGCGTCTTGCCACTAGTGCCTTCTGAAATATCGGTGTTTCTCGCCTGATGCGTATCAGGGTAGATGGTAAGCTTGGTAGGGGTTTGTGTAATGGTTTCAACGTTCATGGGCTCATGCGTTGCAAGCACCATGCCAAAAGAACCCGAACTTAAAGTGCAGCGACTAACGCCTTTGCCGCTTCCATACGCTTAGCAGCCTTCGCCTTGTCCGAGTCGGTATGGGCATGGTTCACTTCATGCTCCGCACGCTCCAACACCTCTTTGGCTTCTTCAAGGGTGATGCTTTCAAGATCATGAATATCGTCTGAAATGACCGTGCAGCCCTCGGGCGACACTTCGGCGTAGCCTGAGGTTGCAAATAAGCGCTTCAGGCGTTTTTCTGGTAGGTACACGGAGATAACACCAGGGCGAAGCATCGAGAAAAAGGGCGCATGGTCAGGCAGCACGCCGAAATCCCCTTCAAGCCCTGGGATCTCGACCATTTCCACATGCGTATCAAGCACGCTTTGCGCGGGAGAAACAATATGCAGATGGAAGACGTTGCTCATGATAGTCCCTATGCAGCCGCTGCGAGTTCTTTGGCTTTCTCAACCGCTTCTTCAATCGTACCAACGAGGTAGAAAGCCGCTTCTGGCAGATGGTCATATTCACCATCAATAATCGCCTTGAAGCCTTTAATCGTATCCGCAAGCGATACATAGGCACCGGGTTTGCCCGTGAACACTTCCGCTACGTGGAACGGCTGTGACAGGAAGCGCTGGATTTTGCGGGCGCGGGCTACGGTGAGTTTATCTTCTTCCGACAGCTCGTCCATACCCAAAATCGCGATGATGTCTTGCAGCGACTTGTAGGTCTGCAGCACTTTCTGAACATCACGCGCTACTTTGTAGTGCGCGTCACCAACGATCGCTGCTGAAAGCATACGGCTGGTTGAATCGAGCGGGTCCACGGCCGGATAAATACCAAGCTCTGCGATCTGGCGGCTCAATACGGTGGTTGCATCCAAGTGTGCGAATGACGTTGCAGGCGCAGGGTCGGTCAAGTCATCTGCGGGAACGTAAATCGCTTGTACTGAGGTAATCGAACCCTTGTTGGTCGAGGTGATGCGCTCCTGCATGATACCCATTTCGGTTGCCAGAGTTGGCTGGTAGCCCACTGCCGAA
>JBMOEL010000013.1:0-24370 GCA_049314715.1 Rickettsiales bacterium | reverse complement strand
TGCGCACTTACGGTAGATTGCGCGAAGATAGTCGATTTATTCGTGTCAATACCACTGGCGATGAGGGCAGCAGTCACTTCACGCGTTGATTGGCGCAGGGCAGCGGGGTCTTGCGGCACGGTGATAGCGTGCAGGTTCATGATGCCGAAAATGCATTCCATTTCGTCCTGCATCTTCACCCAATTTTTGATGGCACCCAGATAGTTACCAAGGTGGAGATTGCCAGTGGGCTGCACGCCCGAAAATACGCGTTGGTTGGTCATAGGAAGCATTCAGTGGTCAGAGGTTAGCATTCAGGGGTGAGGTGTAACGGTTATTTTACAAAAATCCACCCCCTAAATGCTGAATGCTCGCCCCTGAATGCTTCATGTTGCATCGCAATAAAATCCAGCAAATTCATAGAACTGTCACATTTCTTTTGAGAACGCTGTGGTAGATTCATCTCAGGTCATATGATGTCTGAAACAACGAACAGTTCACCGAAGTCTACCACGCAACCTGCCGCATCTGCGCCGGAGAAGCCAAAGGAGCGCACGGGTATTGCGGCGCTTTTCCCGCAATGGGTAGTCGATAACGCGACACGCATTACCAATGCAGGTTTGATGACGTTTACTAGCGTGATGCTATATTCAAGTCTAGTGCGCGGTAAGCAGATTTCAAAGGATCTGTATGCGACACAAATCAAAGATATAGATAAAGGCATTGTCCAAGAAGCTGAGAAACTGGTTTCGGAAGGCAAAATAGCGCCAAGCCATGCGGCAGATCATATTGCTACTCGTAAAGCGCAATTATTGGAGAGTGGTCTCCACACTAAAATTATCAAGCCGCCCACTATACATAAAATGCGGTTGTTCTATCTTTTAACAGCAATCACCAGCTTTGCGGTGGGCGCTTTCTTCAAGCGCAAAGAAGAGACAAAAGAAGAATTAGATGGCTATTCTAAACTGGGCTTACCTGAATATATGGGGACGCGGTTTCAACAGGCGTTTGATCCGATAAACCACTCACGCCAAACAGTGGGTGTACTTTCGGGCGCGAGCGGCGTGATGGCAGTTATGTCGGCTCTCAGTCAACCAGGTGGCGTGCATAAATCAGAGCTTTACGTGGGATCTACACTTGCTGCGGGCGGTGCATTGCTGGCGTTCATTAATGATCCAAAAATTGCACAGACAGCCTTCAGTACATTGTGGATGATGCGTTTGCCCGCAATCGTTACAGGCACAAAAGAATCAATCTTGGACTCGCCCAAATATGTGAACCCTTTTGTAAACGAATTTAAGAAAACCCCAGATTTTCTTGCAGATAAAGCGCGAGCACTCAACGAAGGCTATTCTGAGAGAGTAAAGCCATTCTGGGGTGTATTTGGCGATCTTTTTGGTAAAGGAAAAGACGTTCCACGTGAAGGAATAAAGGCTGTAAAAGCATATGAAAAAGCATTCGTTGGCAAGCACACGATTGCTCGCGACTATAAGCGTATGGATATTGCCTATCCCATCGGCCAATGGGGCAACCTTGCCAGCGCGGGAATTGGCTATTTAGGCGTTAGTGCGGTAGCAGATCCAAAAACTAATAATGCAGCACCGGCTGAAGGGGTGAAGCCTGAGGCTACTCCATCGCAGAACCCTGTAATTGCTGATGTTCCGCAAAATAAAGTTGGTGCCCCTACGCAGGCTTCACGCTTGCGGGAGGCTCCAGCGCTTGAAGCGACACTTCCCGTTGCTAGCCATGGTTGATTGACCATCGACAAATCTCTTCCAACTCGCTAACACAACCTCTTATGAAATCCCAAGGCACATTTCCCGATGTTCGTTTGCGCCGTTTGCGCGCCCAACCTTGGTTGCGCGAGATGGTGCAAGAGCATCGCTTACACCCTTCGGATTTGATTTGGCCGCTCTTCGTGCAAGAAGGTAAGAATAAGCGCACTGCTGTTAAGGGCTTGGCGGGGGTGGAGCGTCTTTCAATTGACCAGCTTATCACAGAAGCGAAAGAGGCAGCAACACTTGGTATTCCAGCGATTGCGCTTTTCCCTGTGACGGACCCAAAGCTCAAAACGGCCGATGGGAAAGAGGCGTGGAATAAACGCAATTTAGTATGTCGCGCGATTGAGGCAGTAAAAGACGCTGTGCCTGAGATAGGCGTGATTGCAGATGTTGCGCTCGACCCCTACACCACGCACGGCCATGATGGTGTTTTGAATAAGTCGGGCGATGTTGATAATGATGCCACGGTTGAAAAGCTCGTGAAGCAGGCGCTTACGCTAGCAGCGGCGGGCTGCGATGTGATTGCGCCGTCGGATATGATGGATGGTCGGGTGAAAGCCATTCGTGCTGAGTTGCCTCATACGCCGATTTTGGCCTATTCAGCCAAATATGCCTCGGCGTTTTATGGGCCATTTCGTGAAGCGGTTGGCAGTAAATCGAATCTCGGCAAGGCCGATAAACGCACCTATCAAATGAACCCCGCCAATGCGGATGAGGCGCTGCGTGAAGTGGCGCAGGATATTGCCGAGGGTGCCGATATGGTGATGGTAAAGCCTGCCTTGCTTTATCTCGATATCATTGCGCGCGTGCGAGCGGAATTCAGCGTGCCCGTATTTGCCTATCACGTGAGTGGCGAATATGCGATGCTCAAAGCGGCAGCAGAAGCCGGTATGATTGACGAGCATGCAGCGCTGATGGAAACCATGATGGCATTTAAACGTGCTGGCGCAGCAGGGGTTTTGACCTACGCTGCAAAGGACTTAGCGCGGCGAATACATCTCAACGGTAATTAGACCATTGATGATGCGTTCTTTGGCGGTCGCTACCTTGTCGATGAGCTCTTCATTCATGAGATGGCGATTATATTCATCCACCGCATAATCCAGCGCGCCTTCTTTCAAACCGAGATATTTAATACCAGGGCTCCATTTACCGTCTTTGGAGGTTTTGAGTGCGTCATACACGGCGATGTCCACGCGCTTGATGAGTGATGTGAGCACGTTACCAGGGAATAAGGCGTTTTGGTTAATATCAACACCAATGGCAAAATTGTCGGTTTCTTTGGCGGCTTCGAGTGCGCCAACGCCTGAACCGCCTGCTGCGGTAAATATCACATCTACCCCCGAGGCGTATTGGGCAAGCGCAATGTCACGTGCTTTGCCAGGGTTGCTCCATGCTTTTGTTGTTGTACCAATCATCTCAATATCCACTTTTGCTTGTGGGTCTGCGTGGCGAACGCCTTGGACAAAACCCAGCGCAAAGTTACGTATAATCGGCACATCCATCCCGCCAATAAAGCCGATGCGTTTAGTTTTACTGGTAGTGGCGGCAATGATGCCGACCAAAAATGCACCCTCATGATCTTTGAAGATGACAGATTGCACGTTGGGAAAGAGTGGTGGCACTAGCCCATCAATCACCGTGAAGTGCGTGTTGGGGTAGCGCTCCGCCAAACTCAGAACCGGCATCACGTTTTGAAAGCCCACGGCAATAATGGGATTGGCGCCATCATCAGCAGCATTTTTAATACGGGCGGTGACATCTTCGTCGGCGCTCATGCGGTATTGTGTGAAGGTAACGCCCAGCTCATCTTCCGCTCGGCTTGCCCCTGCGCGCGCTGCGTCCACGAAAGCGCGGTCAGAGTCTTTGTCGCCCAATACGTAAATCAAGGCAGGTTTGAATACTTTATCTTTGGAGGGAGCAAACGCCTCTTCCGCCCACGCTGAGGTTGTGGCCGTGATACAAAGAATCAGACAGGCGAGCAAACTTACTATTCTGTGCGTCATTCGATGCTTGCTTCTATAGTTTTCAGCATGCACCATAGCGGTAGAACATGGATTCGCAAGAGATTATGAATAAGCATGAACATGGAAAACATCTGGCGGCATTACAAGCGGTGATGCGTGATAAGGCCGTGAATTTATGGCTGCAACCTGTCGCGGATGAGTTTCAAGGTGAATATGTAGCAGCCTATGCGCAACGTTTGCCGTGGCTTTGCGGATTTTCCGGTTCGGCGGGTATGGGCGCATTCTGGGCAACCTCCGACAAAAAGCATGCTTTATTTGTCGATGGTCGCTACGTGTTGCAAGCACCGCAAGAAGTGGACACGCAGACGATTGCTGTCGTCAATAGTGGCGATGTATCGTTTATTGATTGGCTGAAGCAGCAAGGTGATGGCGCATTGCGTGTAGGGTTTGACCCATGGCTACACACTGTGCAGCAGATTCGCAAATGGCAGAAGGCTGCACCTTCAGGTGTTTCGTTTGTTCCGGCGAGTGTAGTGGATGAAGCGTGGGTTGATAGGCCATTACCACCGCAAGGGAAGGTGCGTGCACATCCTTTAGCTTTAGCGGGGCAAACAACACAAGAAAAGCTCAGTGCTGTTATTGCGGCCATCAAAGAAGCAGGCGCGGATGGCTTGCTCATTACACAGCCAGACGCGGTGTGCTGGTTACTCAATATTCGTGGTTCGGATATTCCGTTTAACCCGCTTTTGCTTTCTTATTTACTGGTGCGTGCGACGGGTGATGTGGAGTTGTTTTCTTTCCAAACGTCCATTCAGCAAATAGATATAAAAATTAATGATATAAATAGTTTGTGGAAGTTATTCGAACGTCCATTCATGGGAATAAGCCGTCTGATGGTCGATGCGAATGATGCGCCATATGGGTTGGTGCTGATGGCGGAAAAATTTGGCATCGAACTGATTGAGAAAGCCGATCCCACCCAGCTTGCCAAGGCCTGTAAGAACGAAGCTGAACTTGATGGTATGCGGCTCGCCCATCTGCGTGATGGCTTGGCGCTATCGAAATTTCTGCATTGGTTCTCGCAACAAAATGGATTGGATGAATTGAGAGTTGTTGCGGAGCTCGAAACATTCCGTGCGGCGCATAAAACCTATCGCGAGCCAAGCTTTGCAACGATTGCAGGCTCAGGACCCAATGGGGCGATTGTGCATTACCACGCCACGGAGCAGTCTAATCGTACGGCGCAAAGCGGCGAGTTATTCCTGCTTGATTCGGGCGGGCAATATGATGACGGCACGACCGATGTGACGCGCACCATGGCGGTTGGTGCGCCGAGTGATGAGATGAAGCGAAATTTCACGCTGGTACTTAAAGGGCACATTGCCTTAGCGATGGCTGTATTTCCAGAAGGCAAGAATGGTGGGCAGCTTGATAGTCTGGCGCGGCAATATCTCTGGGCGGCGGGGTTGGATTATGACCACGGCACAGGGCATGGTGTTGGCGCGCATTTATGTGTGCATGAAGGGCCGCAACGCATTAGCAAACGCGGTTCAGATGTGGCCTTGCGTGAGGGGATGATTCTCTCCAATGAGCCTGGCTATTATAAGAGTGGCGAATATGGCATTCGTATCGAAAATCTGGTGGCGGTGGTGCAGGTTGGCGAAGCATCCAATGGTAAAAAATTATTAGGCTTTGAAACCCTCACCCTAGCGCCTATCGACAGGCGATTGATAGCAGTTGAATTATTGCGTGCGGACGAACGTGTGTGGCTCAATGCCTATCATGCCCGCGTCTATCAGGCGCATCAAGCGGCGATGGATGAGGCCGAGCGCACGTGGTTGCGCGAAGCAACCGCACCGCTTTAGGCGGTGTGGTGAAAGCGACTGGCGAGTAAATCCATCTCGCGCAAAATATCGTGCATCACATCATCACTGATGAAGAATTGCTTGCGTAGATTCACCACGATATCACGCTCATGCTTCAGCACTTCCTGCCAGATGCGGTTTTCAGCCTGCAAGATGGGGTGATTACCCATTTCGCCCCGCTCAGTTGGGCTGAGTGGTGTATTGGGGCCGTCGCCCAATGACTCCAGCCGTTCCGTATAATGGGCACGAATGCGATCAAGTGCGGGTTTGTGAACCGTGTCGTCTGTCTCCATTCTTTCAAGTACAGTAAGTGCTTGTTTAGCGGCGTGCACGCGTGCCAGCCACTCTTCATGCATTAGCCCTGAGTCAAAGCGCAGCGTGAGTTTATTAAGTAGCCATGGTAGGCTGATGCCCTGAATCACCAGCGTAAAGACGATGACGGATACGGCAAGGAATATAATTAAGTCGCGATAGGGGAATGCTTCACCGCTTGGTAGGGTGAGTGGTAGCGCCAACGCCGTTGCCAATGTGACGACGCCGCGCAGGCCCGTCCAACAAATGATAAAAACATTCTGCCATGCTGGATAGGGGTCACGTCTGCGGAGTTTTGAAAAAAGAAAACGCATGCCATAGGCTACGAAAAAGACATAGGCAAAGCGAATAGCGATGGTGATAAAACACACAGCCAGCGCAAGTTGCATCAACATCGCGCTATCGTAACGCCCGAGGCGATTAAGAAGGTCTGGCAATTGCAAACCGATGAGCATGAACACCAGTGCATTCATGAAATAGACGAGCATTTTCCACACCGCTTCGGTGGGGATACGAAATCTGGGAGGGAATAATAAAGGTGCGTGCCAGCCGACCACCAAACCTGCAATCACTACGGCGAGTACGCCCGACACGTGAAAATGCTCCGCCACTAAATAGGCGGCATAGGGTGGAATGAACGTTGCGATGATTTCGACGGATTGGTCGCGCAGGTAGGGAAAAATTTTAACGAAACCATAGCCCATTAGAAATCCGATGGCGCTACCACCAATCACACTTAACGCAAATTGTGAGGAGGCTTCTTGCCATGAAAAACTAGCTGTCATGACTGCGACGAGTGCAAATTTATAGAGTATTAGACCGCTCGCATCATTAATGAGGCTTTCGCCTTCAAGAATCGTCATGACGCGTTTGGGTATATGAACGTTTTTCAAAGCTGCGGTTGCGGCGGCTGCATCAGGCGGGGAAATAATGGCGCCAAGCAATATCGCAAGCGCCCATGTCATGTCTGGTACCATCACGATCATCACGCCGCCGATTGCAATTGCGGTGACAACTACCAGCCCTATTGCCATAAATAGAATAGGGCGCAAATTACGGCGAAAATCACGGATAGAGGTAAAAAACGCTGCTTCCATCAGAATGGGTGGCAGGAATATGAGCAGCATGTATTCGGGCTTGATTTCTATGTGAACACCTGTGCCAAGGGCGAGTGCTGCGCCACCCATCAGAAAGGCTGCAGGTGTCGCAAGATTGCTGCGCCCCGCAACCAGTGCGCACAGACACATCACAACCAGAACACTTAATAAGGCGAGTGGTTCACTCATGCGACCTCGACATAATCAGCCAACATTTTTTTAACACCTGCATGTTTGAAGGCAATTTGTAAATGATCGCCTTCGACATTCAATATGACACCGTAGCCGAATTGTTCGTGCTTCACGCGCGCGCCCTTGCGAAGTGCGGGCAATTCCTCAGGTTTGGTTTCAATGCGTGTTGCCAAAATCTCTTCCATACCGCGCTGGAAAAGGGCAGGGCCTGCAGCACGTTTGGTGTAAGGCCCACCGTCCATCGCCTCAATCACATCGGGCGGTAGCTCTTCGATAAAGCGTGATGGAACCGAAGATTGCCACTGATTATAAATGCGGCGGTTCGCAGCGTGGCTGATGGTTGCGAATTTTTTAGCGCGGGTGATGCCAACGTAAGCAAGGCGGCGTTCTTCTTCTAGCCCTTTGGTTCCCAATTCATCGAGGGTACGCTGGCTGGGGAATAAGCCTTCCTCCCAACCTGTTAAAAATACGCAATCAAACTCCAGACCTTTGGCAGCGTGCAGGCTCATGATGCTCACCATATCATCGGCGGCTTGTTGGTTGCCGTCTGTCACTAAACCCACATGCTCCAAAAATTCTTCGAGGCTTTTGAAATCCGCCAAGGCACGCACTAATTCGCGCAAGTTTTCGATTCGGCCTGAGGCTTCGGGTGATTTATCGGCTTGCCACATAGCGCGGTAGCCGGATTCTTCAAGCACTGCATCGGCCAATTCGTTCAGCGGTTTTTCGGTTGCTAGTTTGCGCCATGTTGAAAATTGCGAGAGCAGATTTTGTAATGTACCCGCCGTTTTGCCTTTGAGTTCGCCGTGGCTAATCAAAAATTCTAATGCCGCGTAAATGCTGGAATTGCGTTCGCGTGCGCTAATGTGAAGCTGCTCCAGCGTGGCTTTGCCAATGCCGCGTTTGGGCGTATTGACGATGCGTTCAAACGCCAAATCGTCATGCGGTTGATGAATGATGCGCAAATAGGCGACTGCATCACGAATCTCCATACGTTCATAGAACCTGAGGCCGCCGATGACGCGGTAGGGCACGGCCAAGGTCATGAAGCGTTCCTCGAATGCGCGGGTTTGGTAGCCTGCACGCACCAGCACGGCCATTTGCGACAGCGGAATTTTATTGCGTTGGAAGGATTCGATTTCTTCACCCACAAAGCGCGCTTCCTCGGCGTCGTCCCACACGGATTTGATGCGTACGGGTGAACCGCCAGACGCTTCCGTCCAAAGTGTTTTGCCAAGGCGTGACTCGTTATTGGCGATGAGTGCGGATGCGGCTTTTAGGATAGGTGCAGTGGAGCGGTAATTGCGCTCAAGCTTGATGACGTGAGCGGTGGGGTAGTCTTTCTCGAACTTCAGAATATTACCGACCTCTGCGCCGCGCCAACCGTAAATGGATTGGTCATCATCACCCACGCAGCAGAGATTCTGGTGGCCTAGTGCAAGCAATCGTAGCCATAAATACTGCGCGGTGTTGGCGTCCTGATATTCATCCACCAGAATATATTTGAAGCGATTCGCGTATTCCTGCAGCACATTGGGGTGTGCGGAGAAGATGGTAAGGTTATGTAACAGTAAATCGCCAAAGTCGCAGCAATTAAGGGCTTTCAGGCGGTTTTGATAAATCGGGTAAATCTTCGCGCCAACACCTTCGAGTATATAGCTGTTCGATTCTGCGTTGATTTTATCGTAGGTCAGGCCACGATCTTTCCAGCTTTGGATGACCGTGAGCACCGCGCGTGGTGGGAATTTTTGGTGGTCGATATTATTCAAAATCAAAAGTTGTTTGATGAGGCGTTGTTGATCGTCATCATCCAGAATCGTGAATTGAGGGGTGAGGCCGACAAGCTCAGCATGACGACGCAAGATTTTCGCGCCGATGGAGTGGAAGGTGCCAAGCCATACACTCGCGGCGGCTTGTGGTTCAAACCCATTGCCGACAAGCAAATGTGTTACACGCTCGCGCATTTCGTTGGCGGCTTTGTTGGTGAAGGTGACGGATAATATCTCGCCCGAGAAAGCACGTTTGGTGACGAGTAGATGCGCGATGCGCGTGGTGAGTACGCGGGTTTTACCCGTGCCTGCACCTGCGAGCACCAGCAATGGCCCTTCGGTCGTGGTTGCCGCTTGGAGCTGTTCAGGGTTTAGCCCCGAAAGATGCGGAAAATGTTCGGAAGTGGATTGCATGGCTGCGCTTTGCATAGGTGAGATAACGTGGTAAAGCTGCGGCTGGAAACCTACAAGGTCGAGGCTGCATTTGTCCACATTACTCATGGTTCGCCCCTATCACCCGAATGATATTCCGCGTATGGCGGAGCTCATCACTGAATTGAATGAGCGTGAGGGCTACGCACAGAAAATGGATGCGGATGCATTGCGCAAGGTGTTTGCGAATGACGCACCGGTGCGCGTTTATGCATTTGTGGCGGAATCGGCGGAGCAAGTCTGCGGTCTTATCATGTTTTATGATGGGTATGACACGCTGACCAACACATACGGTTGCCATTTGATGGATATGATTGTCGCTGGTTCACATCGTCGTCAGGGGCTTGGTGAAACGTTACTTAAGACGCTGATGGCGCAGGTGAGTGAGCTGAATTATCACTGGATATCACTCACGGTGATGCGCAAAAATACGGAAGCGCAGATATTTTACAAAGCGCTGGGCTTCGAAGAAGTGGCGGTAGATTTTTATGCGATTGGTCGTGAGGCAATACGTAAGGTGCTCGACGCTTCCTGAGTATCCACAGGGCGGCAACAAAAGGTTGCGCCGTAGTACGTGACGACTAAAAACAATCTGTACTCAATAATAAAAGACCTAAGGGGACTGGATGAAACGCTGGCTATGCCTTCTGCTCGTAGCATTTTTTGCGACATCAACCATGATGGCGCCTTATGCAACGGCTGCGCGCCCGCAGGCTAAATCTGTTCCGCGCACGGGTGTGAATGACCCACGTTATGCTGCCTATGTGGTTGATTCTGTAACGGGCGAAGTGCTTCACCAACAAAATGCGGATGCGCAGCGTTACCCTGCATCTCTCACTAAAATGATGACATTATATTTGTTGTTCGAGGCGCTCGAAAAAGGCAAAGTCACGATGGGTACGCGCATGAAAGTTTCGCCACAAGCCGCGATGCAGCCACAGACCAACATTAGCCTCAGCACGCGTGATATGGTGCCCGTAGAAACCGCGATTCGCGCGTTGGTGATTCGTTCTGCGAATGACGTTGCAGTGGTGGTGGCGGAGCATTTGGGTGGGTCTGTCAGTAATTTCGGGAAAATGATGACCGACAAAGCCAGAGCGCTTGGCATGAAAAATACTGTGTTTGTGAATCCCAATGGTTTACCAAACCGCGCGCAGGTAACAACGGCGCGTGATATGGCGAAACTCGGCATTGCGCTCAAGCGCGATTTCCCCAAGTATTATGGCTATTTTGATGACAAGCAATTTAGCTGGAAAGGTGCCACCTACTATACGCATAACCGCGTCATTGGCCGCTTTACGGGTGCGGATGGCATTAAGACAGGGTTCATCAACGCGGCTGGTTTCAATTTGGTCACATCGGTCGAGCGCGGCGGCCGTCGACTGATTGGTGTGGTGCTTGGTGGCGGAACAGCGCGTTGGCGTGATGATCGAATGATTGCGCTGCTTGGGCAGAGCTATCGTGTTCTGGCGCAGCGTGGTGGCGTATCACGTGGTGTGCTGAATGCGAGTAATCTACCGAATGATTTACACCCACCCGCTATTGCGCCTGCCAACCAACGCGTAACAGCGACACAATATGCCGCCGTGCCTCAAGACAGAGGGATTGTGCGCGCCGAACAACAAAACGTGCAGGTGCAGGTCGCAAGCGCTGCGCAACCGCAAACGTTAGAGGCGCAGTTGCGTGAGCGTCAGCCTGTGGCGAATCTCGGTGCAGAGTGGGGCATTCAAGTTGGTGCCTTCTCGGATCGTGCGCAAGCCGAGCGCGCGGCGGCGAATGCGATGGTGCTCGCACAGCAAAGTTTGCAAGGCTCACGCATTATGGTGGTGGGTGCTGGCTCACCCGCACAAGTGGTGATTCACCGTGCGCGGCTTGAGAATATTTCTGAAGACCAAGCCAAACGCGCCTGTCAGGTGCTGATTTCGAATAACTCGCCGTGCTTTATTTACCGCGCTGGGGCGTTGTAGTTTCTCGTCATTCCCGAGCTAGCGAAGTTCGAGCGTAGCGAGATTACGAAGCTTCATCGGGAATCTATTTCATGAGTAAGGTGGATTCCAGCTTTCGCTGGAATGACGATATTTAATGAATTAAATCAATAACTTAATAATTTATGACAATTGCGTGACATTTCTTAACTATTTATTAGGGAATAAAATGGTATAACGGGAGTATGCCTATAGCTAATGCAATAAGTTTAGGAAGTTCGTCGCAAAGTTTGCTGGATAAACCAATTTGTCCAGACATTATAGCGCTAGCGTTTGAAGCCGCTGAAGGTTTGGTAAGCGCTGGGTGCTCTGTTGCTTTAGGTGGTTTTAAGGGTACCATAAATGCAATAACGCATTCTGGTGATGCTCTCGATGCGGTTGAGAGTGGTGTAGACAAGTTTGCTAATTGGGTAGGCGGTTTGGGTGGTCGTTCAGTTGATGCGCCTAGCCAAGGTCTATCGGTAGTTGAGCCAGTACAGACTACTGTGTATCAGTTTGCTAATGTTAAAGAGGCTGCGTTGATGGAGTTCAAGGCAGAAGAATTCTTCGCACCTGGATTTTTCGAGCAGAAAAGAGCTAGGGAATCCGATTTTGGTTTGATGAGCGCATAATTTTTCAGTCTATTATTTATTTTCATCTAAAACGGCATAATCGCTTCAAATACTTGCTGGCCCCAGCGTGGTTGTTGCACGTCGCTGATTTGGCCACGACCACTATAAGTAATGCGCGCCTGCGCCACTTGGGTTGAATCAATCGTGTTGTCGGAATTAATATCCTGCGGGCGGATGACTCCGTTAATGGCCACTTCACGAATTTCGTAATTCACCAAAATTTCCTGCGTACCCTCAATCACTAAATTCCCGTTTGGCAATACTTGCGTCACGAGTGCTGCGATTTGGGTAGTGATTTTTTCTTTGCGGTCGATTTTACCATCGCTGGTGGTTTTGGTATCACTGGTGATATCAGCAAGTGTTGCTGGGTTGCCGGGTAGTTTCTTCTCGAAGCCAAAGGCGATGGGCGCTGCGACGTTTTCGGTCGAATTGCGGCCACGGTTGGTTTTGTTGTCGAGCTGCGCTTGATCGTTAATCGAAACATTCACCCGCAAAATATCACCGACGCGTGCAGCGCGCTGATCGCGGAAGAAGGCGCGGCTACCCGGTTGCCAGAGTGAATTTGCCGTGCGAACCGAGGAAGCCTCAGGGTCTGGCAGCGGCCAGCTGAGGGGTTGATAATCTGGGCGCGACTGAGGATTTTCGACTTTTGTCAGTGGCGGTTGTTGGCCAGTGCGGGCGAGTTTATCAATCGTGTTCGCGCAGGCGCTGAGGCTCAGGACGCTGGTGAGTAGTACTATCGTGTGTCGTTTCATAACCTACTCCCTAATTTATCGCGCTCATGGGCGCCACTTCGACGCGTGAGCTATCAATCACTTTTGCACTAATGGTACGTTGTGTATCTTGATTCATGACGCGAATTAGTTCACCCGCTGCGCCATTTTCCAGTGCTTTGCCCATGGTGCGAATCGACATAGTGGGTGTGCGATAAATCATCTCGACGGAGCGGTCTTTTTCGACTGCAATAGCCGTAGTCAGTTCGCTTTGGCGAATCATGCGGTCGGCTGAAATCATCCGGCGCGCAGACTTGCCAATCATGTGGTCTACATCCAACACCGTGTCTTTACGCAGTTTGCGACTTGGTACGAGGCGCATTTCCAAATCATCGAGCGTGATGACGTCTTTCATACCCATTTGGCGCGTCAGCATAGGCACGCGCATCATTTCGTCATAGCGTCCCGCAATCGGTTTGACTGCTTCGGTTTTACCGTCAGCGATGATGTAGGCTTCTGCCTGCCAGCGCTTCGCATCAGGGTCGACTTGCAGGGCATGAACTACTAATTCGATGGGGTGGTTGGCTTTATATAAAAGCGGTGTGCCGGATGGCAGGACATTCGTTTCAACATGTTCCGCAACACCTTCGCCAACCATCGCTTCGGCCACTTTCTTTTCCACGTCTTTCATGGTGATATTGAAGTAGGTGGGCTGATTAGGTAGTGGGGCGAGTGCTGCAAGTTGCTGTTTGCTTGCGCCATATTGTGTTGCGGGAATCCAATCACCTGCAAGTGCAGGCATGGCTGTAAACATCAACAAAGCTGTCACCCCGACCTTTAGCGTCGGGGTCTTAAGATACCGTTGCGCTGCGCGAACGGTATGACAAAATTTGCTTTGTAATACTTTCATCTAAGGCTCCTTAGACCGATTGGTTGAGTGACTGCAGCATCTCGTCGGATGCGGTCAGTACCTTCGTGTTCATTTCATAGGCGCGCTGAGCAACAATCAGGTCGGTGATTTCGCTTACGGGATTCACGTTCGAATTCTCCAAATAGCCTTGCAGCAAGGTGCCAAAGCTGTCTTCGCCTGCGTTGCCTAAAATCGGATCACCTGAAGCGGCGGTTTCGAGAAACATGTTATCACCAATCGCTTGTAATCCTGCTGGGTTGATGAAGCTGGCCATTTCCATTTGACCTAGCTGTTGTGGGTCGACCTGACCTTGAAGTAGCACCTCGACTTGACCGGAACTATTGATGCTGACATCCACCGCGTCTTGCGGAATGGTGATAGCGGGCTGCACCGTGTAGCCCTCGCGGGTGACGATGATGCCGTCTTGTGAAATTTTGAATGCGCCGTCACGCGTGTAGGCTGTCGTGCCATCGGGCAATTCTATTTGAAAGTAACCCTTACCTTGTACAGCAATATCGAGTGGGTTCTCGGTTGCTTGAACCGTGCCTTGGCCCGTATTGCGCGAGATAGCGCCTGTTTTCACACCCAAACCGATTTGCACACCAACGGGTAGAATCGTGCCTTGGTCGGTCGAGTTGGTGCCGACGCGTTTCAAATCCTGATAAATCAGATCCTGAAATTCAGGGCGCTGTGCTTTATAACCTGTGGTGGTCATGTTCGCCAAGTTCTGCGAAATCGCATCCACGTTGGTTTGTTGTGCCGTAAGACCCGTCGCGGCTATGTTTAATGAACGCATGTTACACTCCCTGTGTTACTACCCTTGAGCTGGTCGGCCGTAGGTTGTTGATGTTTTACGTTGCAGGTCATACATGACCTCGATGAATTTCGCGGTGCTGCCTACTGAACGGCTTACTTGCATAACGCGTACCAATTCGCCTACGCCATTGACGTTCGAGGTTTCGAGCACGCCTTGCATGACGTTAGATTGTACGGCAGGCTCTGGATCTTGAGTGGTTTTGAACATGGCACTGCCAACACGCTCAAGTTCTTGCTCATTAGGGAATTCGACGATGCCGATAACGCCTAATTCATCTCCACCACCGGTGATTTCACCCGCGCCATTGATAGTAATATCATTGATGTTATCAGGCAGGGTAATCGTGCCGCCATCGGGGCTCAATACGGGGTAGCCTTCCATGGTCACGAGCGTGCCTTCACCATTAAGGGAAAAATTTCCAGCGCGCGTATAACGCTCGCCCAGTGGGGTTTCGACTTTGAAATATCCTGGACCTGCGATGCCTAAATCAAAGCTATTGCCTGTCGTTTTCATGCGGCCTTCGCTATCATCACGGTAGCTGACGGGGTCGCGGGCAAATGCCATTTTGCTGTTAAATTTTTGACCGTCAGGAACGAGATAATCTTGGAAAAGTAATTTTTCCGCCTGATAGCCCGTCGTATTCACGTTGGCGATATTGTTGGAGGTGACTTCCATATCGCGAAACAGCGTCATTTGACGAGAAAGTGCGATATATATACTATTGTCCATTCTTGTGCTCCCTGAGGCGTCTATCTGTCGCCTTGCCCAAAGAATAAGCAAGGGGCGTGCCAAACAGCATTACATGGTGATTTTTCAGAAGTTTGTGGATGATTTGCTGTTATCTGGTTGCAAACTTGTTGCGGTGCGCTAGAACCAAGTCAGGAGTATCAACATTATGGCCACCAAAAAAACGGAAGCTGAAACGGAAGACTCGGAAGGCGAAGAGTCGGAAGAGGGTGCCAAAAAAGGCAAAAGCAAACTCATCATGATTATTGGTGCAGTGGTATTGCTGCTGGCTGTTGGTGGCGGCCTTATGGCATCTGGCGTGCTGGGCGGCGGTGATAAAAAGGAAGAAGAAGCAGCAACCGAGGAAACAGCCGATGCAAAAGGCGGTAAGGGTGTTGCAAAGCCGGTCTATTATGAATTGCCAGAATTCCTTGTGAACCTTAGTAGTTCAACCGCGCGTGTGAGCTTCTTGAAAATGTCGGTGACGCTCGAATTGCGTGACCAAGAGGCGGTGGCGCTGGTTGAAGCGAATAAGCCGCGCATCGTCGATACGTTCAATACCTATTTGCGCGAAATGCGCCCGACGGACTTGAACGGCTCTGCCGGAATTTACCGTTTGCGTGATGAATTGATGACACGTCTCAATAAAACGATTGAAGAAGGCTTGGTTAAGGATATACTTTTTAGTGAAATTATCGTACAGTAAGTGTATAAAAAATAAGAAAAAACGATAATTCGCGAGGCAGGTGGCATTAGTTTTGCAACCAGATAAAGTACCATGGCCGACGAGAATCCAACAGCAGCAGACGCAAACGACGCCGCATTAGGCGAGTGGGAAAAGATGCTTGCCGCTGAGGAAGCAGGCGGTGCTGACACGCCCGCGGCAGACGCTGCGGTTGGTAATGAAGAGCCCGCGCGTGTGCTCAACCAAGACGAAATTGATTTGCTGCTCGGTTTTGACGGCGGGGCTTCTGGTCCTGACCGATCGAGCGGGATTTACGCGATTCTCGACAAGTCGATGATGGCGTATGAGAAGCTGCCCATGCTGGAGGTGGTGTTTGACCGCCTCGTGCGCTCGCTTTCGGCCAGTTTGCGTAACTTTACCTCTGATAACGTGGATGTGAGCATCGACTCAATGGCTTCGCTGCGTTTTGACGACTATCTCAACTCGATTCCGCTTCCCGCCATGCTCGTGGTGTATCGCGCCGTGGAGTGGGAGAACTTCGGCATTCTGACCATCGACAGCGCACAAATTTATTCGACTGTTGACTTGTTACTTGGTGGGCGCCGTACCCAAAAACCAATCCGTGTTGAGGGCCGCCCTTATACGACGATTGAGCAAGATATCGTGAAGAAAATGGTCGAGATTATTTTGAACGATATGAGCCTCGCGTTCGACCCCATTTCGCCTATCACCTTCCAATATGACCGCTTGGAGAGCAACCCGCGCTTTGCGGCGATTGCGCGCCCGAACAGCGCGGCGCTGCTAGTGCGCCTGCGCGTGGAAATGGAAGAGCGTGGCGGTATGATTGAAATTGTGTTGCCACACGCAACGCTCGAGCCGATTCGTGATTTGCTGCTGCAAATGTTCATGGGTGAAAAATTCGGCCAAGACTCCGTGTGGGAGCGGCATTTAGGCAAAGAAGTGGGCCAAACCCATATCGATGTTGAGGCGATATTGGACGAGCGTAAAATATCGCTCGGTGAGATTGTGAATCTCAAAATTGGCTCAACGATTTTGCTCAATACCTCGCCCAATGACCCTGTGAAGGTAAAGTGCGGCGGCGTGCCGCTTACCACCGCGCAAGTCGGGCGTGTGGGCGATAAAATGGCGATTGCGATTAATGACGACATTAAAAAATTCCGCAAACAGCTTGAAGAGCAGGGGTACGAATAATGGTGCTGTCGCTTCTCATCAATATCATGATGGCGGTGCTGTTGATTGTCACCATTGTCTATTGCCGCCGCGTCAATCAACGCATCCAAGTGCTGCAAGATAGCCGCTCGGAGTTGGCGCAAATTATTCGTGAGTTTGATGAGTCGACCGAGCGTGCTACCAAAAGCATTGCCGAAATTCATGAGGCAACCCATCGCTTAAGCGAAAATATGCAGCATAAAATCGATAAGGCGAATTTTCTGGTCGGTGACCTGCAGACGATGATTGATAAGGGTAACCGCGTGGCGGGCATTGCTGAGGGTGCGATGCGTTCGAGCAACCCTGCGCCTGTGACGCCGCCTAAATCGGTGCGTCGCGGGGTGGAGTCGATTGCGGTGAATGCGCCCACCTCTTCGGGTGGTTCTGCGATGAATATTTCCGATGAAGGCGAGGGCAGTCGCCGTGTTCGCCAGCGTTCGCGCGCGGAACAGGAAGTACTCGACGCGCTCAAAAACAAAGGTGAATAAAATGGCTGCTGTACCAAAAAAGAAGAAAAAACCACAAACGCCGCGCCTGCGCCTCTTGCCGCTGACGGTGGTGATGCTGAGCCTCATGCTCGTCATTAAATTGAATGATATTTTCATTGGCAGTATGGAATTGCGCCGCACGCTTACGGTAAGCTCAGCCTATGCGGAGGACGCGAAAAAACCTGAAGAAAAACCAGAAGCCAAGTCAGAAGCAAAACCCACAGAAAAAGCCGATGCTAAAGGCGGCGATGCTAAAAAAGAAGAGGAAGAAAAAGCGCAAGGAACCGGTAAATCGACCGTCAAAGAAATTGAAGCACTGAAGGCGAAAAAGGACGAAACCCAATTCACCGACGTGGAATTGGATATTTTGCAAAACCTCTCCAAACGCCGCGAAGAGTTGGACGCGCGCGAAGAGGAATTGACCCTCAAGCAAACCGTGTTGGCTGCCACCGAAGAGCGCATTAACGACAAAGTGCGCGAAATGAAAAAGCTGCAAGAAGATCTCGATAAGGTCTTGAAGCTGTATAATGAGAAGCAGGAAGGCGAAATTAAAGGCCTCGTGAAAATTTATGAGGCGATGAAACCGGGTGACGCAGCGGCGATTTTCAATGAACTCGAAATGCCGATTCTACTGGATGTTATCGATAAAATGTCCGAGCGCAAAGTGGCGCCAATTCTCGCGGGGATGGACACGAAACGTGCACGCGACGTGACGCAGGAGCTCGCCGAGCTGCGCAAAATCCGCGCTCAAACGCGTGAACGCGCTGCTGGTCTTTAATTAGCTTTTCTGGCGGGGTCGTTGCGCTAGCAGTTCCACCAGTGTTTTTGGGATATGTTCTAATCCGTTTCTAGTGGTGCTTTGTGGTCCCTGCATACCAGCGTCTACGGGCGCTGCGCCGTCTGGGTCTTGATTAACATCATCATAGTCTATGGTTTGATCCGCTTCGTCACGTTGTCCGCGCAGGGAAATTGGATTCTCTGGTTCCATTTCGTGGGCTTTTATCAGCGCATCGTGCCGTATTTTTACACACAGGCGGTGATCGACTGGGTCGGCGCTTATCCTTAAAATATCTCCTTCTTTTTCATTCCCCAAAGTTCCATCCCTATATGCATTATGCAGTACGTTATATATACGGTGTACATTATGGTGGACGGCTTTCGCCTGTTTATCACGTGGGCTATCCTTACGTTCTTCGCCACTAGTGTTATCCAGTGGTTTTGGTGCAGGTTCAGATATAGAAAGCCAAGGTATTTCACTTTCTGCACCTTTGGGCGGTGCTTCGTAACGTACACGTGAACCATACGGTGTAATAAAATGCCGGAATTCATGCATGATTTTAAGATCTTGATGCAATTGCTGAGGATCTTCCCAATGTAGGAATGGCGCGCTGGCATTGAAGTCATATGGACTGAGGACAAAATTATCAAGGTCACCCTCTACACGGTCTGCCCATTCGCGTTGTGTTTTTTGTGCGATCACTAAATTTGGAAAATTACCTTTGGTTAAGTACGCGTCACTGAATATGTCTGCATAACGGCTATCAAATAACTGTCGGCCACGTGCGATATAGCCGAGTGAGGGGATAAGTTTTTGTAAGTTGACCAACACGCCGTTCTCTTCGCGATTAGTATGAAGAATCTTTTCTGGTTCTGTAGGGTCGATTGCGTCCATTGCACGAAGCATTTTAATAGTGAAATCATAGGCTTTGCGGGCACGTTGATCATGTTCGTTTGTGCCATAAGGTGTATCGGGAATAAATGCACAAAGATGTTCAATACTTTCTTGCAATTCATTATTCGGAATACGGCTTCGAATGGCGGATGGATCAATAATCGGTGCCTCGGATATGGCATCACCGCATAGTGCTTCCTGTACGGCAGAGGCTGCATTAACTACAGGCGGTTTTCCTTTTGTCGCACGCTCTTTTGCAATGCGCTCTAATACTGCAGCGGTGATAAACACATCTTCAATGGCATCATGGCCGCCTTTGCTTCTGGTTTCTTTGTCAGGGTCTAATCTGCCGATTCTGGTTTTTCCGCCCAAGCATTTTTTAAGCGTTTCTTGGCCGACTCCCTCGATATTCTCGATGTCTTGTTCCATTTGTAATTTTACATCTGGTGTGTCCGCGTAGGGTTCGTCATCAATCAAGGCATCAAGGCTGTTACGTTTACCAAAACGCTCTGGGCTCAATGCGCTGAGTGGTAAGCTGTCAATGATGCGGTCTTGGGTGAATGGGAAACGAAAGCGATTTTCGCCCACCAATTGATTGGCCTTTGCAAAAAGCCTGTCCATGATCGAGAAATCGAACATGACATTATGCCCGACCATCGCTTCAGTACCCTCGCAAAAACTAGAAAATCTTTCTGCGGCCTCAGCATAGCTCGCTGGGCGCCCATTAAAACTATCTCTGTTCACTGTTTCGGCTTTATGACGCAGGTCTTCGACACACTTAAACCCTGTGGCCCTTGATGCGCCTTCGGTCTCATCAATTTGTTCGATACGCCAAGGCTCTTGTTGTAGCTCCTCAAGCATCTCAAGACGCAGCACATCTATCTCTTCTGCTTTTTGAGTGTCGCCCTGCTGCTGATAATAGTCTCTCTGGTGCTTGAGATTTTCATAGACTAGCAAT
The DNA here is from genome assembly GCA_049314715.1 of Rickettsiales bacterium. Lineage (GTDB taxonomy): Bacteria > Pseudomonadota > Alphaproteobacteria > Rickettsiales > UBA3002 > JAFLDD01. The sequence goes on along the minus strand of JBMOEL010000013.1, from coordinate 4,181 downwards.
GTATTACTTTTGTTCCCTGAGAAAATCTGCGCATCATTCAAGCGTTGATTTTCTTCAGCATCTTCTGTGTACTCAACAAAATCACCGTCTGCACGGCGTGACAAGTTTTTAGCGGGTCTTCTAAAGCTGTCTTTGATACTGGTACGAAAATCACGAATATTTTCTGGCGCTACATGATCTGAATAGGGACGAAAACGTGAACGATATTTATACTCTTCTTCCTCACGTTCCCCGTTTGGTAATTCTGCAATTATCTTTTGAATTTGCGGATTTTTTAATTCGTAAAAGTAATGTGTTTCTAAGCCCACATTGGGGTCAAACATGGCCTGTTCATAGGCTTTGAAGCAAGCAGATTCCTTACCACTTTCTAATGTATCGTAGTCGGTATAAAAACGATGACGATTTTTGGCACCTTCGCGGGGGTCTTTGAAGATTATTTCTGGATCAGGCTCCACCATTAAATCCATATGGTCGACGAAGCGTAAATGCCCATCTTCGAAGAGGTCGAACTTTAATGCTGAAATTTGATAGACGCCAAAATCTTTGGCGCTGTCGGCTTGGTAATTAGCCAAACCCATGGATTCTGTGTCCATCACCACAATTCTTTTGGGGAATTTTTCTTGCAGTTTTTCTGTCATGTTTCTTACCCATCGTAAGGTGATTGGGGCTTTCTTAGTGCAGATTTATGACAGGTTAGTGACAAAACCTATGCTATTATTGCATAGGTGCTATTCTTAAATGGTGCACCAGCGCGGAAAAAGTTCGAACCGCCTAATGCAATTTCTTGAGGGTTTACAGGGTATGGGGAAATTGCTCAAGTACTCGAATTATTGCCCCAAAAACCTAGCCAGTTTATAGCAAGCTCATACACAGACCGACGCTTAATGCCATATTCCACATCAATTGAATTGATCTTGAAGCGCACGCTAATCTTTGTTGTCGGAAGCCATAAAATAGAATCTGCAAATTTATCTACGATAAAATGGGGGTTGTGGTGGAAGAATAAAGGCAAAATCAATTTGTCGTGCGCACCTAATTTTAGAGACGGAGCAGTATTTTGAACGACTGCCTGCCAATTATTCATGTAAAAGGAGCACAGATTGTTTTGATCAAGGCAGCTTAGTTTGACTTCTGCTTTAGTGCCTTCTCTACAGCGGCTAAAGATTGGATTTGAGCTAACGCAACCTGAATACGTTTCTCTGTTAATTCGTATTGAGCTAGGGTTTATTGTATATTCGTTATTTGAGGGATTATCTATGATGACACAGGGAAAAAAATAATCATGTTTTGTTTTATTAGAGTCCTCAAATGAAAAATTTTTCTGACTTAAAGAGAGCTTGAGGTTTGGGCGGCGACAATAGTTTCTTACCGAAAAGAATAGGTAAGGTATAAAACGAATAATAAGGCGCAACAGCGGCCCTATACCCTTAGTGGCTATGTCATCTGGTTGAATCATTGCCCCTGCTTTCTAGCACTAGATTCTGTACAGATGTCTTAGCGCCCTAACTTCTTTTTAACTCTCTCAAACCTTAGGTATTGCTTTTTAGAAGCATCATCATCAAGTTTTTCTAATTTTATAAGATGTTCATCTATGAAGGTAAATAAAGCTCTGCCTCTATCAAGTATTAAAGACATTGCATCAGGTTTCCATGCACCTTCACTGTATGCAATAATCACTTCTTCTATCTTGTCGTCAGCTTTCATTTTATAAGGTTCAACTTTGCAATTAAAGCTAGAATAGTAAAAAACTACGTCGATTATTTTGTCCGTATAGAATGATTGAAAATCATGATTTTCGTAATCATCGCAATCCTCAGGCGCAGGATTTAGATGTCCAGAAACTTGCAAGCCAATATAGGGGGGAAACGGCAACTTATATTCGACCTTAAGCCTAGCTATTGCTTCGTCACTGTCAGCTGCGATTATTTCTTTCTCAAAAGTGCAGTGATAAAATTTTTCTTTTTTCAGTTCGTCAATGCGTTGATTGCCTAAATAAGCAAGATACAGGATTAGACCGCAGACGCCAACCAGCATTTGAGTTTCAGAATTCTGACTATTCAAATATATGAGGCCAGCAATAGCTGCGGCTGCAATCACTACAAACTTGAGAATGGCTTTGAGTTTAGTCATATAGTTAGAACCGCCCATCTATTTGAATCGTATCATTTCTATCCGAATCCATGCAAATTGGGTATCGGAAAGTTAGAACCACAGCCAATCTTTGACTGGAGCGGACTCGAACCGTTTTTTAAACGGCCACTTCCGAAGTGGTGCTCTCGGCCGGAATCGAACCGGCACTCGATTACTCGAAACAGATTTTAAGTCTGGCGTGTCTACCAGTTCCACCACGAGAGCACTCGGGCGCAAACTATCAGCGATTCTGTGAAATGCAACTAGGCAGCTTCGGGAGCGGGGATAATCTTTCCACCTAATCCCAAAATCATCGCCTCTGTCTCTTTGGCTGCGGCTTCGGCGCGGGCGGCTTCGATGCCCCTAAACACCAGCGTGGTGGCCACGGTGCCTTGCTTATAATAGGGGTAGCTGCCAATATCGATATCCGCGTAGCGGGTTTGAATGTCGGTCAGGCCTGCGGCAATCGTACCTTCGGGCAAGTTGGTGGTGATGTTGACCGACTGCACCACCGCGCCGCCTTTGAGGTGCGGAATCGCCGCAATCAACATGGCCTGCATGATTTTCGGCACGCCTGCCATCACGAACACATTGCCGATGCGAAAACCCGGCGCTGCGCTTACCACATTGGGAATCAGCTCGCTGCCTTCGGCCACGTCTGCCATTTTGAGGCGCGCTTCATTGATTTGCTCGGGCGTGTAATGGGCGCGCAGGAGGCGCTCTGCCTCAGGGTGGCGAATGACCTTTACACCGAATGCCTTGGCAATCGAAGCTGTCGTAATATCGTCGTGCGTCGGCCCAATCCCGCCTGTGGTAAAGAGGTAATCATATTTGCTGCGCAGGGCATTGACGGCGGCGACAATTTCACCCTCAACGTCTGGCACGACGCGCACTTCGCGCAGTTGGATGCCGACGCGGTTTAGTTCGGTGGCGAGATAGGCGAGGTTTTTGTCTTGCGTGCGGCCAGAGAGGATTTCATTGCCAATGATGCAAAGCGATGCGGTGACGAGTGTGTTCATGCGCCCTAGATAGTACGGCTTTATGCGGCTTGCAAGCGGCCATGCTCTATGCTCTAAATATCGTATGTATGATGAGGCAGAAGATATGTTCGATAGTCGGCCAGTGACCACACACACCGCAGCGGACTTTGAGGGAATGCGCAAGTCCGGCCTATTGGCGGCGACGATTCTCGACGCGATGGTGGATTTCGTGCGCCCTGGTATCACGACGGACGAGATTAATACCAAGTGTCATGAAATGATTCTTGCGGCGGGCGCAATTCCAGCTCCGCTGGGCTATCGCGGCTTTCCGAAATCGGTCTGCACCTCGGTGAATCATGTGGTGTGCCACGGTATTCCGTCGGACTTGAAACTCAAAGACGGCGATATCGTGAATATCGACGTGACGACCATTGTCGATGGGTGGCATGGCGACACGAGCCGCACCTTTTGGGTGGGCGACGTGCCGATTAAGGCTAAGCGCCTAACGCAGGTGACCTATGACGCGATGATGCGCGGGATTGAAGTGGTGCGCCCTGGGGCGACGACGGGCGATATTGGCCACGCGATTCAATCGTATGTTGAGCCGTTTGGTTTTGGCATCGTGCGCGAATATTGCGGCCATGGTTTGGGGAAGATTTTCCACACCGCGCCGAATATCATGCATTTTGGCAAAGCAGGTACGGGCACGGTGCTGGAAGAGGGGATGTTCTTCACCGTCGAGCCGATGATTAACGTGGGTAAGGCACCAACCATTTTGAATAAGCATGACGGGTGGACGGTGACAACGCGTGATAAATCACTCAGCGCGCAGTTTGAGCATTCCATTGCCGTGACCAAAGATGGTTTTGAGATTTTCACGGCGAGCCCGAAGGGCTTCCATTGCCCGCCATTTGCTTCATAAATGCGCTCAAGCGGCGCGCAGCCTTTCGGCCTCAACAGCCGTCCAAGCGTGGGTTATAAGTAAGAGATATGAAACATCCTAAACACATTCTTATCACTGGTGCGTCGAGCGGGCTTGGTGCTGATTTGGCGATTGCCCATGCGCATGAC
>JBMOEL010000012.1:0-25141 GCA_049314715.1 Rickettsiales bacterium | reverse complement strand
CAAGCTTCTTAAAATCAACCACTTCACCCGGTATCGCTGCATCACTAATTTCTTTAATGTGCCTGATGCCCGTTTTCATAGCCTCGAACTGTTTCTTTGTATCTCCAGCCAACGTTACTTCTCTCTCTTTCAATTCTGTAGCAAATGTTCTGAGAACTTTTCTATCTGCATCAGTGAGCGGCCTGTTAAAATCAATGTTTCTAACTGCATCAATGAGTTTGTGATGTTCTTCACCAAATACCTGATACAGACCTTGGCCTCTATCCGTGTCATGTGCAAAATCTGCGTAATCAGAAAGTTTGTTAATAACACGCTGACATTCACGTGTGCTGCTATCACCGCCGAAGCTAAAGCCGCTCTTGGTAGAGCGCGCCAGATTCAAAATAGCGTCATCTGCCGTTGTAATCAGTTTAGATGCTCTGCCACTTAAATCGTCGATTTTCTTGACTGCATCCTTAACACTACCCGCCGCATGACGAAGCTTACCAAATTTACCACCCAACCTGCTTGCGGCCTCCTCAACACCGCGCGCAACTTTTGCAGCAGTTTTAGTATCAGCACCAAGCCCATGCGCTACCGCAGCAACATGTGCACGATCTGTTTTACCTAGGGCTAAAGCACCTCTTACCGCCGTGACAGATTCTTCACCACGCAGCTGTTGCGATGCAACTTCATGAATTCTTCCCAAGCGCCTATTCATTTCTTGAGTATAACGCAGCGCCATAGCTGGGTCGCTTTTATGAAGCACTTTTGCTTCTGCAACCACACGTTTGTCCAACGCGTCCACAGCCCTACTTATCACACGATCTGGAAACTCTTGCGTGTGGAAATCATCAGCTAAGCCAAGCTCAACTTTTGCTTGATCGAAGGTAGGCCGTTCACCAATAGCTTTCATCACTTTTGATTCAACCGCTTCAAGCGCCTTATCAATGCTAGAGATATGACCATCAAGTAATGAATCAGCTCCATCAGCGCCTGTTGCGTCCGTCTTAAGTTTTACGAACGCTGCTCTTGCCTTGTGAAGATCGGTGAATGCACCCGTCCAGTCGTTTGATTGAGAATCAAATTTCAATAATCCTGCTTTTGAACTAATAAAAGTCCTCACAGCTTCGACAGGAATAAACCTACTAATATGCGCTGCCGACTCGATACGTCCTGATGCACCCGCGAGATTTGTTATATTCGTTAGTACATCGGCTTGTGGTGATATTTATCTAGCCGCAGAACTAGCCGTTCTAGCGCTCGAAAGTGCCCTCTCGACTCTAGTAGCAGCGTTAGCCGCCATGGTAGGTATATCGTCTAGCAACGTTTCGAGAGCTGGGGGACCTTCATACCCAGCCTTCTCTATTTCTGCCTTCAGCTTTCGTAAATCTTTTCCAGCCGCTTTAACAGTAGCAAGTTCAGGGCCAACAAATTTTTCTATTTTGCCTTCCTGAGCTTTAATACTCCGACCCAACCTTGCAATCTCCAAATCAACCGTTCTTAATAAGTGCGTATCACCGCCTACTGCTACCATCTCAGCTTTACGAGCTCGAGCTTCTGTTAAAAGCTTCTGCAATCCTTCAAGTTTTATCTCGTCAGGGCTGCGCAATTTCTTTACTAAAATAGCGGTTTTTGCTGCAATCGCGTCTGCTACTCTGGTTTCGATAGTTTGAGAGAGTTCGCCTATACTCTGAAGAGCGGGCCCTCTATCACCCCCAACCACCTCAATCTTGTCTAATCTTGCAGCCAAAGCAGCGAGATCTGCTTTAGCATTTGCTAATTCCTGTAAGTTAGCATCAACAGGTTTGTTTTTATGAATCTTCGCTACCGTATCGGATAGGTTGCACACAAAAATATTGAGCGAGTCCACCGACATGGTGCTAAGCTTCAACCTTGACCCAAGATCTGCAAATTTACTATTTAGCGTTAATGCATCTAGTTCTTTTGGGATAGACTTTATAAAATCATCCGCAGTCTTTTCAACAGCAGTTAAGATACCAGCTATATTATCGGGAACATTCACTCCTGTCAGTTTATTTGCTTGTACCAATGTACGAACATCTTCTAATACTTTAGCTGCATCATCAAAATTGCTTCCTCTAATCGCTGTATGGAGTCGTTCGAAAAGGCCAGTCGCACTGTTGGCTAAAGCAGCATTTGCGACAGCAGCATCCTTTATTGCTTCAGCGCTCCTAATAGTATCTCCAGCTGCTTTAGATGCGGCATCTAGTGTCTTAGCGGCATGTAATTCGTTAAGCTGTCTGGTTAAATCACCAACCATCTCTGCTAGTTTTGCTGTCTCTGAAGCTGCGCTCATAACTATCCCCAATGTACTATTTACTGTCCTGACAATACCATTCGCGTTGGGTGATGTGTGTGAAGCTTTTGTGAAGAGTGAGGGATTCCCTCACTTTTTGGGTGATTTCCAATGGCTTGGCAGGGCTTGACGGGCAGCAATTAGGGCTTTTTGCCTGCCAAATACGGGGCTTATTGGCCGCTTAATGCGTAGCGCTGCACCAATTTATACTGGCTCGCGGCGAAAAGAATAGTGATGGTGAACATACCAAATACTTTAAAGTTTACCCAAAAATCGGTGCTGAAATTCCGCCAGATGATTTCATTAAGCACCGCGAGAAACAAAAAGAAAAAGCCCCACCGTGCCGATAATACGCACCAGCCTTCGTCGGTAATGCTAAATGCCATTTCAAGCAGATATTTCAGCAAGCCGCGCCTGAACCCATAAGCACCCACTAATAACACCAGCGCAAACAAGCAATTCACCAGCGTTGGCTTCATTTTGATGAAAAGCTCGTCATTGAGCAGCAGGGTCAACCCGCCAAATACTGCTACCATTGATCCTGAAACCAGTGGCGCAAGTGCTACGCGCTTTTCCACCAGATAGGTAATGGCTAAACTGATGAGCGTCGCGAGAATTAGTGCCGCGGTCGCCGCCATCAAATCGCCAAAGCGATAGCCAAGAAAGAAAACCGCGAGCGGCCCTAAGTCGAGCAGAAAGCGTTGGCTGGCAGTCAGTGAGCGTGCATGCATGTGGCGGATTAACCAATGTTTAAGGTTTTCGGGCTATAACCTCCTCACGATACGCAAAATCCATTGACGTGTCAGCAAGAAGAATTAGGCTCGGCAGGCAAAATAAAAAGGGGTGTTATGGCGAACGCAACGAATAAAACCAAAGTACTCATCGTCGAAGACGAGGTGGCGATTGTCACCCTGCTGCGCTACAACCTCGAGAAAGAGGGCTTTCAGGTCATCTCCACGGGTGATGGTGAGGAAGCGGTAACCTTGGTTAAAGAACATAAGCCCGACATTATCGTGCTCGACTGGATGTTGCCAGGCATGACGGGTGTTGAAGTATGTAAGCATATCCGTTGGAACCAAGACGTGAAAAATACCCCTATCATCATGCTTTCGGCGCGTGGTGAGGAAGGCGACCGCATCCGTGGCCTCGACTCAGGCGCGGATGATTACATGGTAAAACCCTTCTCGCCGCCCGAGCTGATTGCGCGCATTAATGCGGTATTCCGCCGTATTCGCCCATCACTCAGCGAGAAAGTACTCGAATTCGCTGAAATCATCATGGACCTCTCCTCGCACAAGGTGACCCGTGATGGCAAAGACGTGCATTTATCACCCACCGAGTTCGGTTTGCTTAGACATTTGATGGAGCATCCCGGCCGCGTATTCGCGCGCGAGCAATTACTCGACAGCGTCTGGGGTCATGATATTTATGTCGAACTGCGCACCGTGGACGTGCATATTCGCCGCCTGCGCAAAGCCCTCAATTATGATGGTAAACAACCTGATTTGATCCGCACCGTACGTTCCGCTGGCTATGCGCTGGAGGAAAATCCCGGTGGCGTGAATTACGTCAACCCTGACGCAGAAGAATCCGAAGAATAGAGGCTGCGCCTCAGGCGAGTGTTTTTAGAAGCGCCGCTGCGTCTGGCCTATACTCACTCTCTTCCCACTCTGCTTCGAGTGCTTTGAGCGCATCGCCCAGCGCTTTACCCTGATAGCCCAACTCCATCAATGCTTTGGAAGAAACAGGAAATTCAGGCGCAACCCATGTGTTAGCAAGCTGCAACCAATCACCAATACGGCTAAGCAAACCATTGGCCGCCGAAAGCATTAGCAACCGAATATAGGCGGCGCGACCATGCGCGCGCAGATATTTTTTATGCGCAAGCGGCGCATCTTCGTCACTAAGCAACACGGATGCGGCAAGTAGTCGCAGCGTTTCTGCATCTTTATTACTCAGTTTCCACCGCGCACTCACATACTCTGCAACCTGTTGTGCACGTGACACATCAATGATGGCGAGCAATCGCACCGCCCAGTCGGGTGCAAGTTTCTCACGCTGCTCGCATGCCATCAGTAATGGCAAGGATGCAAGCTGAAAGGGCGCATGGATTACAAGCGTATCAATCTCTGCAACGTGCATCTGCTCTAAGCTATAAAGTGGATTAGGGGCAGCAAGAAGCTTACGCATTTCTTGAGCAATACGCTCACCCGAAAGCGCAGTAATCATAGCACGCTTAGCAATACAGGCTTCCTGCGCAGCAACATCAACAGGCGCTTGGCCATGCGTGGCCAGAAAACGGTAAAAACGCAAGATACGCAAGCCATCTTCCTCGATGCGCTGCTGCGCATCCCCAATAAACTGCACGCGGTGCAGGGCAATATGTTTTTGCCCATCGTGGTAATCATAGAGCGTACCGTGCTTATCCATATAGAGCGCATTGATGGTAAAATCACGACGCGCCGCATCTTCTTCCCAATCATCCGTATAGACAACCTCTGCATGACGACCGTCACACACTGTGTCTTTGCGCAAAGTGGTCACTTCAAGTGTGCGCTCAGGTAGTACAATCGTCACCGTACCGTGATCAATACCAGTAGGAATGACTTTAAAACCAGCAGCCTGCGCTACATTACTCATAACGTCTGGAGTGAGCGTCGTCGCCGCGTCTACCTCCTTAGCATGACGCCCCATCACATGATCGCGCACGCAGCCACCCACAAGTCGCAATTCGCCCCCTGCCGCTTCGACCGAAGCAGTCAGCTTAGAAAGCCCAGACTCTTGAAACCATCTCATGCTATTACACTCATCACATGCTCAATCACCTGCGCGCGTTTGGCGGGGTGGTCGAGCTTTAATCCGTAGGCGTCTTTGATGTAAAACACATCCACCGCTTTTTGGCCATAGGTTGCGATATGCGCAGTGATGATTTGTAATTGCTCCGCTTCGAGCGCACCTAGAATATCATACAAAAGTCCAAGCCTGTCTTGGGCGTTGACCTCCAGAATCGTCGCATCATTGCTCACATTATCATCCATATAGACTGCAGCGGTGACGCTAATTTTTCGCCCCGTTCGCACCACACTACGGCGCGGTAGCTCCGCGGCAAAATCAAGCGTTCCGGAAAGCGCCTCTGCAACCAGTTGTGGTAAACGCTCTAAGCGCTCGGCTTCCGTAAATGCATGCGCCTGCGTATCTTGAATGCCAAATTCAGCAAGCAGCACACCTTCCTTCACGCTGCGTATTTTTGCCGAGACAATACTTGCCCCCATCAACGCCATCACCCCCGCTAACATACGAAAGGCATTTTTCTGATAGGCAACACAACATGTCACCAACGTAATGTCACGGAAGGTATCCGTAGAAATATCAATACGCGCCGTGCCATCAAAGGCTGCAACCAGCGCATCATGACGCTGCGTTGTATCTGCACTCGTCAGTGGCGCAAGCGTTACGCCCATCGCCTGCATGCTGCGCTCATACACGCGTCGCAGCAATTCACCCTTCCACCCATTATAAATGGTCGGCCCAACGGCACGAATATCCGCTACCGTCACGAGTAGTAAAAGCCGTAAACGCTCAGGCGATTGAATGATATTGACGAGCGCCTGAATCGTTTGCGGGTCATCCAAATCCCGTTTGAAAGCCATTTCGCTAAGCAATAAATGGTGCCGTACTAACCATGCGGCCAGCTCCGCCTCATCGGTGCGCAGGCCCAGACGCTGGGCGAGCGTCACCACCATTGCCTCACCTTTGATGTTATGACCACCACCCAAGCCTTTTGCAATATCGTGGCATAACATACCCATATAGAGCGCACGGCGTTCGACAACTTCTTTGGCAACACGGGTTGAAAGCGGCAATTCGTCTTTGAGTGCACCTGACTCAATGGCGAAAAGATTTCCCACCGCTACAATCGTATGTTCGTCCACCGTATAGGTATGGTACCCATCATATTGCATCTGACCGACAATGCCGGAAAATTCGGGAATGAGCGCACCCAGCACACCCGCCTCATTCATTTTACGCAAGGTATCTTCAGGCCCCTTGGGTGAGAGCAAAATATCCAAAAATGCTGCAGCAGATGCTGCATCATCGGGCAAGCATTGCTGTAACATGGGCAGGTCCGCATGAATCGCAATCAACGCCTTGGGGTGCACATCCATGCCTTCAGCTTGTCCGACCGCAAACAAACGGATTGCTAGAGAAGGCGTGTCAGCAAGCGATTGCTCAGGGCGGAAATGGAGCCGACCCGTTTCCAGCGCAAAGCCTTCTATCACCTCACCATGGCGTAACTGTGTGCCAATCGCCAAGCTGGGTTTGCGCTTTTTTTCTTCTTCCAAAATAGCACAAAGCGCACGCGTTAATGCACCTACTTCGCGCGTATAGTCAAAGTAGCGGAACATGAAAGCTTCGGCTTTTTGCTGCGGTGTCTCGCCTGCAAAACCCATTGCCTGCGCAATATGGGTTTGCATGTCGAAACTGAGTCGGTCATCCGCCCGCCCACGCGCTAAATGCAAATGCGCGCGCACGCGCGAGAAAAATAGGGTAGCCGCTTCGAAAATATCCCAGTCTTTTTCGCTTAAAAGCCCGAGCTTCACGGCGTCTTTCGGGCGTGCCACGGGGTAACAGTACCGCACCAACCACTGCAACGTATGCACGTCACGCAGCCCGCCCTTACCCTCCTTCACGTGCGGCTCAAGCATATAGCGCGAGTCACCATATTTCTCGTGGCGTGTATCGCGCTCGGTCAATTTGGCCTCGACAAATTGCAGCATATTACTGCCGACAATATCTTTGAGCGCGCGCTTTAGCGAAGTCGCAAGCTGCCGCTCGCCCACGACGAGCCGCAAATCCATGAAACTGGCACAAATCGTATGGTCGCTTTTCGCTGCCTCTACCGCTTGCTCTACCGTGTAGACCGCATGCGAAATCTGCAAACCAAGATTCCATAAGGGGTAGAGCCACTGCATGATTGCTTCAGCATCGGTTACGGATTGATCCGTCAGTATCATCAAATCCACATCCGAATAGGGTAATAACTCGCTACGCCCGTAACCACCCACCGCGATGATACTCACGCCTTTGGATTTTACCGTGGCATAGAGCGTGCTAATCAGTCCATCCATCGCCAAGCTCAAGGCGCGCCATAGGGCATGAATATCGCCATTTGCCAAAAAAGACTGGCAGGCGGCCGCGCGGGCGGATAGGTAAGAGGCTATAGCTGCGTCGCTCATGACGTGAACTTACTTGAAACCCCTATGCTCTCCAACTTCTTTCGTACTCGCCCCTATCTCTTTGCCGCAGCGCTGATGATTACATCCTGCGCCAGTTTTTCATTAATGAATGTGTTTATTCGCATGGGTTCGGAGACCATTCATACGACAGTACTAGTGTTTTTGCGCAACCTGATCACGGTGATTGTCTTTATACCATGGGTGATAAAAGATAATTTTCAGTTGGTGCGCACCAAGCGCCTCGGCGCCCATTTCTGGCGCGCCACCATAGGTATTATCGGCATGCAAAGCTGGTTTTACTGCATCGCCACACTACCCCTTACCCATGCCACTGCACTAAGCTTTACGGCACCGATTTTCAGTACAATTTTTGCAGTCCTGCTACTTAAAGAGAAAGCCGATATATGGCGCTGGACAGCCATGGGAATGGGATTTTTAGGTGTGCTCATTATTTTGCGCCCTGCGGGGGACGACTTCTCGCTACTTTCGCTCGTCGTGCTCTTCACCACCTCCATGTGGGCGGGGGCGAGTATGCTCATCAAATCCCTGACCGATACAGAATCCCCTTTGCGCATCGTCTTTTTTATGGTGCTTTTCATGTCCATCTGGTCGTTACCGCCTGCGCTCTATTACTGGCAATGGCCGAGCCTAACCGTGTGGTTTTACCTGATAGTGATTGCCTGTTTCGCCTTCTGCGCCCAGTGGTCGCTCGCCAAAGCCTATAGCATGGCCAATATTGTCACACTGACGCCGTATGATTTCTCGCGCCTGATTTTCACCTCCATCCTTGCCTATTTTGTCTTTGGGGAAAGCAGCGACATCTATACATGGATAGGGGCGGCGATTATCATTAGCAGCGCCCTCATCAATGCACGGCGTGACGCGAAATCCGCAGCGCAGACAGTTGCATAGAGTTTTACGCCCTACCCACCGCTAATGCTTGACCTCATCCGCGAAGCAGTCGAAACTACCCGCATGGCTCAAGATACCCCACCCACTGCACTTAATAGCGCGCTCACTTCGATGCGCCGTGCGATGCTTTATGCCTTCCTATTTTCCTTTGCAATCAACCTGCTCTCATTGCTCATGCCGATTTATTCATTGCAGGTATTTGACCGTGTGATGACCAGCCGCTCCATGGATACGCTGGTGGGCTTAAGTATCATCGTGCTGGTTGGCTATGCATTTTACGGCGCGCTCTATGCCGTGCGTTCGGCAGTTATCGCCCGTATTGTCGAATGGCTTGATCATCACATCACCCCCAAGCTCCTCGAAGTATCCATCGGCGCAGCATCGGAAACACCTATTAATTCTACCGCACAGCCACTGCGTGAACTCGCAGTAGTGAAAAATTTCATAGCCGGCAGCAGTCCAACGCTGATGGACATTCCCTTCTCAGCCATTTTCGTGCTGGTGATTTATATGATTAATCCCATTTTGGGATTCATCACGCTGATCGGTATCGCGTTGATGTGTATCTTCGCGCTCATCAATGAATATAGTACGCGCAAGCCACTCATGCGCGCCAATATTCATCAAACCGAATCACTTATTCACGCCGATATGCTAGGCCAGCAAGCCCAAACTATTCAAGCAATGGGTATGATGGCGCCTGTACTGAAACGCTGGCAGCAACACAATGCCAAAGGCCTTGAAGAGCAAGAGCACGCCCAACAGCGCAGCGCCATTGTGCAAGGCTTAAGCAAATCGCTGCGCATGGTGTTACAATTGGTGATTATCGCGGTGGGCGCGGTCTTAGCGCTTGAGCAGCAAATGTCGATGGGTGGCTTGGTTGCCGCCTCTATTCTCGTCGCCCGCGCTATGGCGCCTTTTGAAGGCGTCATCATGGTATGGAAGCAAATGACTAATGCGCGGGATGCCTATGGGCGTATCCAGCATTTGTTGCGTTATGCACCCGGTAAACGCGGCGACACGGCGCTGCCAACCCCGCAAGGTACGTTGAGTGTTGAGGGGCTTTACTACACGGCTGGGCGCACAACACCGATTCTACGTGGGTTGAGCTTTGGGCTACAACCCGGCGAAAGCCTTGGTATCATTGGCCCTTCCGCTGCGGGGAAATCGACGCTTGCGAAATGCTTGGTTGGTATCTATCCGCCTACCCATGGCGCCGTGCGGCTTGATGGTGCGGATGTCTATCACTGGGCACGCGCCGATTTTGGTCAGCATGTTGGGTATCTACCGCAAACGGTGGAATTATTCCCCGGAACCATCAAGGAAAATATTGCGCGCATGCATGAACACATCGATGATGCAGCCGTGGTACTAGCCGCGCAAAAAGCGGGCGTGCACGAATTGATTTTAGGGCTGCCCGAAGCCTATGATACGAAATATATGACAGGTCAGGCATCGCTTTCACCGGGACAAAAGCAACGTATCGGCTTGGCACGCGCACTTTATGGTAATGTGCGCCTCGTGGTGCTGGATGAGCCCAATAGCAATCTGGACGGTGACGGTGAACGCGCACTGATGCAGACCATTCAGATACTCAAACAAGCGCGTATCACAACGGTCGTTGTTGCCCATCGCCCATCGATTCTACAAACCGTTGATAAAATTCTCATGGTACGTGGTGGTGGCGTTGAGGCTTTTGGTGCGCGTGACGAGGTCATGGCACGCTACACAGCGGCAGGCCGCCAGAAATTACAAACTGCCCAAGGAGGTTCCGATGGCGCGTCCTCCTAAAGTGCAGCATTTTAATCGTGGCGAACCCCCCGAGAAACCCAAGAAAAACAGTATCGTTCGCGCAGGTGGAAACCGCAAATTGGTTGAACGCCTGCAAGGCGCTAACGCCAAAATTGACCAAATGTCGCAATGGCTGGTTCCTTATAATCCCGCCCTCAAAGACTCACCCGAAGGCATGGCGCGGCCAACGATTCTGCGCGGCATGTGGCTGATGGTTATTCTCTTTGGCGTGATTGGTGTATGGATGAGCCTCTGGCCACTGGCGACGGGCGCGGTCGCGGCTGGGCGCGTGATTGTGGATAGTAACCGTAAGGAAATCCAGCATCTCGAAGGTGGTATCGTCAAAGAAATTCTGGTGAAAGAAGGCCAAGCTGTAAAAAAAGATACGGTATTGGTACGGCTTGATAATACGAACGCCGCCGCACGCCAAGGCCTACTGCGTGGCCAATATATCTCTGCCAAAGCGACGGAGGCACGCCTGCTTGCTGAGCGCGACAAAGCCGACACCATCACCTTCCCACCCGATTTGGTCAAAGAAGAAATTGGCGACCCAGAAGTTGCCAAAAATCTCGACTCGCAGCGTCGCCTATTCCAAACGCGTAAGGAAACGTTGCAAGGACAAATCGACGTACTCACCCAAAAATCTCGTCAAAGTGAGGAAGAAATTGGCGGGTATCGCCAGCAAATCAGCTCGGCCAATCGCCAAATCGATTTGTTGAATCAGGAAATTGATGTGGTGCGCCAACTGCTCAGTAAAGGCAATGCCGTAAAGCCTCGCTTACTGGCACTTGAGCGCCAAGCAGCCGAGTTACAAGGCCAACGCGGGCAAGCTCAGGCCATGGTGTCACGCGCGAATCAAACTATTAATGAAGCAAAAATTACCATTCTCAATCAGCGCACAGAGTTCTTGAATAGCGTGCTTGCTGAACTGAAAGAAGTACAGCTGCGCCTTTCCGATCTCACCGAACAAACCAGTGCGTCTGACGACGTGGTGCGCCGTATTGAAATCAAGGCGCCGATTGATGGGCGCGTGACGGCCCTCAAAGCCAATACGATTGGCGGCGTGATTCGCCCTGGCGACACGATTATGACGATTGTGCCAAGCAACGAAAAACTCACCGTCGAGGCGCGTATCAACCCGCAAGATATCGACGTGGTGCATGAAGGTCTACCAGCGAGAGTGCGTCTAAGCGCGTATTCCGCGCGTTACGTTCCGCCCGTGGATGGCACGGTAGTCACCGTCTCCGCCGACCGTTTTGATGATGCGAATACAGGCATGTCATACTTCCTTGCCCGCATTGAAATTCCTGAAGAAGAAATGGATCGCCTTGAGGGTGTAAAACTTACGCCGGGCATGCCTGCTGAGGCACTCATTGTTACGGGCTATCGCACCATGTTGTCTTATCTCATCCACCCGATTCGTGATTCATTCGGCAGAGCCTTCAGAGAGCAATAGCTACGGCGCTACGCAGCGTATCCCTTCACCACCTTATCAATCAAACCCACATGCTTAGGCAATAAATCTTTGAGCGCATAATGCTGCACAATCGTTTCACGTGCCGCCCGTCGTAGCCGTTCAGCCAACGCTTTATCATCCAATAAACGAATGCAGGCAGCTGCAAGCTGCTCGGGTGAGAAGAAATCAACCAGCAACCCGTGTTGCTCATGCTGCACGACTTCGCGCACGGGTGCCGTGTCGGAAGCAACCAGCGGCACACCGCAACTCATGGCTTCCATCATCGACCAGCTGAGCACAAACGGATAAGTGAGATAGATATGCGCTGCTGATACGTTGAATGCTGCCAATAATTGCGCGTAAGGCACCGTACCGCACCAATGGATACGCGTCGAATCAAGTGACACTTTCTCGCTCCAAATCTCGCGGTAGCTTTTGCCTTCACTCGCGCGCTGCCCGTAACTTACCCCGTCTGCGCCAATTGCAATAATATGCAGATTCGGGCGCTCGCGTAACAGAATTTCCGCTGCTTTCATGAAGGTGGGAAAGCCGCGATAGGGCTCAAAATTCCGCGCAATATAGGTGACAACCTCATCGCCACGCTTGAACTCCTTACCGCTTGGCGTGCAAAATATCGCTGTGGGATTGGGCACGCAGACATCCGTATCAATCCCGTCATGCAGCACGGTGATTTTGGGTTGAAATTCTTTGGGGTGCAAACTCCATTGCCACTGGGTTGGCGACACGCCTGCATCACTGATTTCTAGACTCACCTGATTGACGATATTCTTCATACGAATGCGCGCTAAATCATCTTCATTCACGGGATAGGCAGGATCAAACCCCACATCGGCCCCCTGCGCGCGATAATAAAATTCGAAGAAACTGAGCAGCGGTGTTGTAGGGAAAATTTCTTTCACAAACAGCGCATCCCCCCAACCAGGATGGGCGATGATGATATCGGGCGTGAAGATTTGGTCCTTGAGCTGTTTGCATACACGCCAGACATGCTGGCCCTGAATCACCGCATATTCAGCACGCGCCAAATAACGGTGAATCCCCTCAGTGGGTTTGCGCGTAATGCCATAGGTAATGCGCTTAACGCCCGGTATCTCGGCCGTTTTATGCTTGGTAATAAAGACGACTTCATGTTCACCACTCGCACCATAATGTCGCGCCAGATGTTTATACTGGCCGGGCATATTCGGGTGGAGAAAAAGAATCTTCATGCGCTACGCGTACTTTTCCATGTGTTGTAAATCGTGCCCGCAAGAATGATGAGCGCACCCACCAATGTCCATCCATCGATTAATTTATGGAACACGAAATAAGACAGAATCGTGGTGAATACCAGCATCACGAAATTGAGTGGAATAATGACCATGTACGGCACCTTGGAAATCGCCATACCCACCAAAATTTGTACCGCATAACTCAGCACACCAATCGTTATTAACCAGCCCCAGCCTTCCAGTGAGGGCGTTTGCCAGTGATAGATTCCCATGGGAATCGAGAAAATACTGGTAAGCAGCAACATGTAAAACGCAATATGCTTAGGTGACTCCGTGCTGGAAAGCAGCTTGATAACCACACCGCAAAATGAGAAGCCCAGTGCCGCGCCCAACACATAAAGTACGCCAGCATTGGCAGGAATCATCCCCGGACGGGTGATGATAAGCACCCCAATGACACCAATCAACAGCGCGATCCATGTATGGGGATGACTCTTTTCTTTTAGTACAATAATCGTAATCACCGTAGCTAGCAGTGGCGTAATGAAATTCAGCGCCGTATGCATCGGTAGGGTAAATACATCACCTAAGTAGCTGAGCGAAATCAGCGTCAGTGAATAGGCACCATATTCCAATACAGCGCGCAAGCCATGCGTCTTGATACGCGTAGTCGCAAGACCCTTGCGGCCTTGCTTCAGTGCCCATGGCGTCATGCACAAAAGCGCAACGATACTATAGACCATGAGAATCATGAAACCGTGATAGCCAAATCCGTAACTAGGAATTGAGATATAGGGCACAATCGAGAAAATAACCGCATTGCCCAGCAGCACCAATAGAAACAAAAAAATGGCAATCGATGTTTCACGTTTTTGGTTCATGGAGCTAGCTTTCTAAAAGGAGAATTGTTCAAGAGTGATACGTTCTTCCAGATTATGCTCAGGATCAAAGAGCATCGTGAGCGAAATGTTGCGCTCCTCGAACACCGAAACACTGACCACATCGCGCACTTCCGTAAAATCGGCCACCGCGCTGACGGGGCGTTTCTGAGGTTCCAGAATTTCAAACGTAACACTGGAGCTATGCGGCAACAGTGCACCTTTCCAGCGACGCGGGCGGAACGATGCAATCGGTGTAAGCGCTAATACATTCGCACTGAGTGGCACAATCGGGCCACCGGCCGAGAAATTATACGCAGTCGAACCTGCAGGTGTTGAGACAATGACGCCATCGCAAATCATTTCCTGAACACGCACCACATGGTCAATCGTCACACGAATCTTTGCCGCTTGGCGCGACTCGCGAAACAGCGACACTTCGTTGATGGCTAATTCCTGACGTTCTTTGCCATCCGACGTACGCGCATACATCACCAGCGGGTGCAACATCGCCTTGCGCGCGGTGGCAATGCGATCATAAAGATTCTCGGGCGAGTAGTTATTCATCAAAAAGCCCACGGAACCGCAATTCATACCATAGACGGGAATACTGCGATGCATATATTTGTGCAGCACCTGCAACATAAATCCATCACCACCCAGCACCACAATCACATCTGGCTTGGTGCGTTTTCCTGCAATATCAAGCAACTCATATTGCGCAGAAAGTTCGTGTAATGCCGCCTGTGCTTTAGGTGTGTCATCCGCCATACAAGCGATGCGCAAAGCGCCGTTCATATACGCCCCACATTCTGCCGTACTAGCGCCATCAGATATGGTAAATTTGCGACTTCTTGATCACCTGCACGCGCCAAAATACGCTCCACCACGCGATTCGCATAGAGCAGCGAACCTGGTACGGCATCACCCCCATCAAGCTCTTGGACGACGGTAAGCAGTAAACGTACCGCATCATACATGCTTTCGGGCATTTCCGTGCGTTCATAGAGCGCCTTAAAGCCCAGACCGCCTTTATCGGTAACCAAGTTTTGTGCGTTCGTTACAGGAATGCGCGCCAGAACCGCACGCGCCGTCACAAAGAAATGATGTTGCCCGCGACATAAGGCCGTCATGATGATGGAAGGAGTTAAGCGACCCTCTTGCGCCATTTGCGTAACGAGTGCTTCAATGGCTTGAGGGTTATCTTCCTGCTCTAGCATCCGAAGCGTAGTATCTTCACGCGTACCCGCCGTATCTTTGCGAATCTGCTCATCACTCAATTTATATTTTCTCTTGAGCTCTATCGCCACCGCTTCCGTTGCATGGCTGATGAGTTTCTCGACCACCGCTACCGGCAAGTTCGCGCGCGTAATTACCGAATCCATCACGGCAGATTCGCGCGAAAATTCATCCAAGATGCGATCATAGGTACGCGGGCTAATATCCGCCCCTTCATTGGTGACAAGCGAACTGACTACATCCGGATAATTCGTATCGACCAGCGCATCACTCACCCGCCCTGACACTTGTGGGCGCTTGCTGATAGCGAGCAGCTTGCTGACTTCGCGGCTTGAATCAATGATATTGATGAGATCCGCGTCTGACAATACTTGCGAGGCTTCAAGAATGGGCAGCGAAACGCGCTCATGATCGTTAGCCAGATGTAGCACGATATCACGCGGCATCTCGGGATTCTCGCGAATACGTTGTGCCAAATTCTCACGCACCTTGAGATGCGCATCTTTCATCAGCAGTCTGAAAATTTGCTCGGCGACTTCGCGCTCACTTTCAACAAACTTCTTATCATTGTAATTGGAAGAAACTTTATTGAGAACGTCCAAGCGTGCTTCTGCCGAGTCGTCTTTGAGCAGGCGCTCAACGTCGCTTGCGGTCAGAATCATCGTACCTGTGCTATCACGCGCTGCATTATCTGAAGTCATGCACTAGCACTATCAAAGGGGGGGACGCCTGACAAGTAAATGCCGCTTAATGTAGCGTTGCGCCGTCACGCATGCCACGACCGATGAGTGACAGCAACGTGTCCATATGCTCAACGGCTTTATCATAGCCACCACTGGTGATACGCTCCACCATACGCTGTCCGAAATTCATCGAGCGGTAAGCGCCATACTCTGTTTCATCCAGCGCCAAGCGCAGCATGACCTTAATCGCAGGATAAAACGCCATAGGCATTTGAGCGGAATCATAAAGCGCTTTGAAGCCTAACGGTCCAGGGTCCAGCACCAGCAACCGTGCGTTGGATACGGGAATCCCCACCAACTTCGCTAATGCTGTTTCAAAGAAACGCAAATCACCAATACATAACGAACGAATCACCACCGAATGGGTAAGGCGCTTTGCCTTATACATACCATCCACCAGTTTTTGAATATCCTGCTGGCTCATCCATGGCGAAAGGAATTGTAGGGTTGCCGTTTCACGCGCCGCTTCCGTTGCCTCTTCAATCACATGCAGATTCAAGCGATAACGTCGTGTCAGCGATTTCTTTAATTGGTCAGAAACCTTGCTGAAGAGACGCTCGGCAAAAGCAGGCGAGAGCCCGCCACGATAGACGAGTTCTTCGAGCACGCTGGTTTCACGCGAGAATTCTTCGAGCAGCGTTTCCAAAGACGTTTCAGCAAGCGAAGCGCTCTGATTAGCAACAATCTCTTTCACCACCTCCGGCACGCGGGTTTCAATCAACGTGTGTGCCAGCGCTTTACTGACCGACTCACGCTGTGCAATCGCCTGCAATTTTGGAACCTCGCGCGTCGCCTTTACGATACCAATTAAATCGTCTTCGGTAAGGACAAAACTATGCTGCAAAATAGGCACTGCGACATCCGTCACATCATTGGCGAGTGCAAACACTACATCATGCGGTACGTTGATATTATCTTTAAGCTGTTCTGAAAGCGCCTTGCGCACCCGTATTTCCGTATCACGCAGCAGCAGACGAAAAATCTCAATCGCCAGACTATTTTCCGCATCCGAGAAAAGCCCTGTGTTAAAACCCGTCGAAATTTTATCGGCAATGCGGCCGCGCATGGCCGCAGAGGGCTCCTTAATCAGGGCTTGAATATCTTCAGGCGTAATATTCACTGCACGCTCACTGGTTAGATGCATGACCGTAAAATCTCCCTAAGATAGCGCGTAATGTGTTAATGAATTATTAACATATCCGGCAAGTCTTAACAATACACAAAATAAAGTGCGATGCGGTCCTATCCAACGCTTTTACTTGACGATTGTGGCTGAAAAGCTAGGGTGCAGCCCTCGAAACGGGAGAGACACATGGCAAATAAAGTGTATGCGGATGCAAAAACAGCCCTAGAGGGCCTGTTAAAAGATAATATGACCATCATGTCGGGTGGGTTCGGCCTGTGCGGCATTCCCGAAAATTCCATTGCCGAGCTTAAAAATGCTGGCATTAAAGGCCTTACCATCATCTCCAATAATTGTGGGATTGATGAGTTTGGTCTGGGGATTTTGCTTAAAGACCGCCAAATCAAAAAGATGATTTCGTCCTACGTAGGTGAGAATAAAACCTTCGAAACCCAGTATCTCAATGGCGAGCTCGACATCGAGTTTAACCCACAAGGCACACTCGCAGAGCGTATTCGCGCAGGTGGCGCGGGCATTCCGGCCTTCTTTACCAAAACCGGCGTGGGCACCATCGTGGCCGAGGGCAAAGAAGTGCGCGAATTTAAAGGCGAAAATTACGTCATGGAAACGGGACTGACGGCGGATCTCGCGATCGTCAAAGCATGGAAGGGCGACAAGGACGGTAACCTCGTATTCCGCAAAACCGCCCGCAATTTCAACCCTATGATGGCCATGGCAGGCCGCGTGAGCGTGGCGGAAGTCGAAGAGCTGGTTGAAGTCGGCGAACTCGACCCTGATAACATTCACACTCCAGGCATTTTCGTACAGCGCATTTTCCAAGGCAAGAACTACGAAAAACGCATCGAAAACCGCACCGTAAGAAAGGCAGCATAATATGACGTGGAATCGTGACGATATGGCAATGCGCGCCGCCAAAGAACTGCGCGACGGCTTTTATGTAAACCTCGGTATTGGTATCCCCACCCTCGTGGCAAACCATATTCCCGCAGGCATCAAAGTGACGCTACAATCCGAGAACGGTATGTTGGGTATGGGCCCCTTCCCGCTCGATTCGGCGGTGGATGCTGACCTTATTAATGCAGGCAAACAGACCATTTCGGAACTTCCTGAGAGCGTGTATTTTAGCAGTGCCGATAGCTTTGCGATGATTCGCGGCGGTCATATCGACTTGTCGGTGCTTGGTGCATTACAAGTTTCCGAAGCGGGTGATTTAGCGAACTGGATGGTTCCAGGCAAAATGGTCAAAGGCATGGGCGGCGCGATGGATTTGGTCGCAGGCGTAAAACGCATTGTCGTCATCATGGAACACAATGCCAAAGACGGCGCCGCCAAACTGGTGAAGGCGTGTAACCTACCACTTACGGGCCTTGGTGTCGTTGATATGGTGATTACCGATCTCGCAGTATTCCACATTGATGGCGGCAAGCTGACCTTGAGCGAGCTTGCCCCCGGCATCACGGTTGATGAAATTCGTAGCAAGACCGAAGCCGCGTTCGAAGTGGGTCGCACATTAAAAGCCGCGTAGTTTGTGAAGATTCTACAATCATCTCACCTACTCTATACGATTATTCTGCTAGAGGGTTACGTCGTACTCGCCACAGAGCTCTTGGCGATACGGCAGCTCATTCCCTTCACTGGCAGTGGGGTGGAGGTCATCGCCATCATTATCAGCGCCGTGCTTTTCCCCTTAGCTATTGGGTATGATCAAGGCGGGCATATCCGCAAAAACTTACGCAAAAGGCTTAGTCGCAACATTCTCGTCGCGCTGCTAATATTAGCGGCGGGGCAATCCTATGTAGTGTTAGACTGGTTCTTCCAGCAATTAGGCGACATGGCCATTACACATCGCCTTGCGCAAACCGCGATTTATGCCACACTATTTTTAGCGCTACCTGTGTATCTATTGGCGCAGACAGTGCCAATTATTAGCAACTACTTTCCGCGCGCACGCATCGGCATTGTGACGGGGCGCATCTTGTTCTTTTCAACGGTCGGTTCATTTCTAGGGTCGATTATCAGCACGCTCATACTGATGAATTGGCTAGGCGTTCACTACACGGCAATGTTCACGCTCTTTTTGTTAGGGCTTTTATATATCATCCTGCCTTCACGTACACCGCGATATATCGGCATCATCATCGCGGGTATGGCTTTCATTGCCGCGGCATATCTAAATTCGAATACACTGTTACAGACGAAAGATATCGTATCTTACAATGCCTACAACCTCGCGCGCATCCACACCATGCCAGACGGCGATAAAATACTAGATCTAAACCGTACATGGGCCTCACGTATCGGAGATACTGCCAGTGATGCATTTCCATTTCTTGTCTATTTACGTCAAAAATTTTTGCAGCCCATGGCGGCCTCAGGCAAGGAACATGAGATATTGATTATCGGCGCAGGCGGCTTCGCCACTGGGCTGCATGACCCTATCAATCGCTATACCTATGTTGATATTGATCCCGCACTTAAAGACGTTTCAGAGAAATATTTTCTCAAGAAATCACTAGCCGAGAATCAACATTTTATCGTGAGTTCAGGCCGCGCGTTCGTCCGTCAGTCTAAAGAGAAATACGATTTTATCTTGCTAGACGCGTACACGAATTACCACGCCATTCCGATTGAAGTACTGAGTCGTGAATTTCTGGTGCTTGCCAAGAATCTCCTCAAATCAAATGGTGTA
Source organism: Rickettsiales bacterium (assembly GCA_049314715.1). Lineage (GTDB taxonomy): Bacteria > Pseudomonadota > Alphaproteobacteria > Rickettsiales > UBA3002 > JAFLDD01. The sequence continues at coordinate 5,521 of JBMOEL010000012.1, read as the reverse complement.
TTGGTTATGAATTATTTTGGTCACGCTGATTTTAGTGAGCCCTACGACGTCCGCGCCCACAACACGTTTGCTTCCGTATTCCCTGTATTCACTCGCCAAGTCATCGAACCATTTGGTAGTTTAAATGAGGCGCGGCCAAGCAACATTCTTTATATCTATCGGCATAACAAACTTGCCAACGACCGCACGATTTACACGGACGACTTAAACACTTACTCGCTGGATCAGCGCTAGTTTCCGACCTAAAAGCTTCATGCAAATACCATAAACACGCCGTTTCCTAAGTTATGGAGAGTTTTTTCTACAGTTCCGTTGCATATGTGATTATAAGCTAACGCTCATGGACAAGAAAAAACGCATTGCATTAGGTGTTGGCGCAGCATTCGTCGTAGCGGTTGCGGTTTATTTCATTGTCACCGGCGGTAGCGAACATACGGACGATGCCTTTATCGAAGCCAATGTGATTCCAATGAGCCCGAAAGTTTCTGGCTACGTCACCGAGCTCAATATCGACGATAATACGCTAGTAAAAAAAGGCGATGTGCTGCTCATCATCGACCCGCGTGATTATCAAATCACGCTCGACGGCGCACAAGCACAGTATGACGTTGCGCAAAGTGACCTAAAGCGCAAAGAGAACATGAACAATAATGCGCGCTCTATAAAAGATTTAGAGGCAGCGCGCGCTGCAGCAGGCGTTGCGAAAGCAGCCTTCGAGCAAGCGCAAAAAAATCTCGCAGATACGCAAGTAGTTGCGCCCGATGATGGCGTGGTAACACGTCGCGGTGTTGAACTTGGCTCTTACGTGCAACCAGGCCAATTGCTCTTTTCTATTGTCACACCGAAACGTTGGGTGGTCGCCAACTTCAAAGAGACACAGCTTGAACATATGCGTGCGGGTCAGAAGGCAACCATAAGCGTCGATGCCTATCCCAATGTTACATTGCATGGCAAAGTGGATAGTATTCAGCACGGCACGGGTTCGCGCTTTTCGGCATTCCCTGCCGAGAACGCAACAGGCAATTACGTGAAAATCATTCAACGCGTGCCAGTCAAAATCACGCTCGATGATGTGCCAGACGATATCGTGCTCGGCCCCGGCATGTCGGTCATACCAACCGTGGATACGGACGAGTGACCGCCACCACCAAGAAGCCGGTGAATCCGTGGTTGATAGCAACCATCGTCAGTCTAGCAACATTCATGGAAATTCTCGACACAACGATTACCAGTGTCTCCATTCGCCATATTGGCGGCGTGCTTGCCGCAAGCCCCGAAGAGAGCACATGGGTGCTCACTTCCTACCTCGTGGCGAACGGTATCGTGTTGCCCATTTCCGGCTGGCTGGCCGATGCGCTAGGGCGCAAGCAATTCTTCTTATGGTGCATCGCTGGTTTCACGCTCACTTCCTTTGCATGCGGCGCCGCCACGTCACTTTTCATGCTCATCTTTTTCAGGTTACTACAAGGTGTTGCGGGCGGTGGGCTGCAACCCACACAACAAGCCATCATCCTTGATTCATTCCCGCCAGAAAAACGCGCAGCAGCATTTGCCTTCACCAGCCTCACTGTGATTGTTGCACCGATTTTAGGACCAACCCTCGGCGGCTGGATTACCGACAATTATAGTTGGCGCTGGATTTTCTACATCAACGTTCCCGTTGGGATTGCCGTGTTCATTCTCATCTGGCGATTACTCGAAGATCCGCCACACGCCAAAGCGAAAGGTATCACGAAAATCGACTATACTGGCCTCGGCCTCATCGTGCTTGGTCTTGGCACCATGCAGTACGTGCTCGATAAAGGCCAACAACTTGACTGGTTCGACAATAACTACATTATTGCTTGCAGCGCCATTATCATCGCTAGTTTAACCTTTGGCAGTTATTGGATGTGGCGACAAAAAGACCCGCTCATTGATTTACATCTGCTGAAAGATCGCGGCTTCGCAATGTCTTGCGTGCTGATTTTTATGGTCGGATTTGTGCTATATGGTGGCAGCACCTTATTGCCACTCATGCTGCAAACACGCTTCGGTTATGATGCAACGACCGCGGGGCTGGTACTCTCACCCAGCGCTGTCCTCGTACTTTTCGTGATGCCGCTTGCTGCCAAAATCATCAGCAAGGTACAGGCGCGTTATCTCACCACGCTCGGTCTGTTATTATGCGCTGCGGGTATGTGGTACACGATGCAATTCTCACCAGAGACCGACTATGAAACCTTCGTCGTCATGCGCATTACGCAGATGATTGGGCTGCCATTACTATTCATTCCCATCAGCATCTTGGCATTCCAACACATACCGAAAGAGAAGAGCAATAAGTCTTCTGCACTATTCTCGATGTTCCGTAACTTGGGTGGAAGTGTGGGCATTGCACTGACCACCACCTATGCTGCCCGACACACACAAATGCATCAAGCCTATCTCAGCGAGCATCTCTCGTATTACGACCCTGTATTCCGCGAAACCTTGGCACAAAGTGTAAAAGTCATCGGCAATACGGAAAACGCCATGCAACAACTTTATGGCACACTGCAACAGCAAGCATCTCTGCTTGCGTACATCGACACCTTCCAAATGATGGCAGGACTGATGATAGTATCGGCAATTGCCGCGCTGATATTACTACCGGCCAATGATCTGCACAAACCGTTGCAGCCCATGGGGCATTAGTTTAGTTCGAACGTTGCATCCACTTCCACGGCAACACCGAACGGCAGACCTGAAACGCCCACCGCAAAGCGCGCGTGCTTGCCCGCATCACCAAAAATATTCACCATCATGTCCGAAACACCATTCGCTACTTTGGGGTGGTCAATATAATCATCGGGTGCGTTCACAAAAATGCCCATACGCACGAGACGTTTGATTTTGCCCCAATCACCACCGAGAACCTTCTTTGTATGCGCCAAAATATTGAGGCCACAGATACGTGCACATTCTTGGCCTTGCTCCAGCGTGAATTCACGACCAACCTTGCCGATAAATTGCGGCTTGCCATCAAGCATAGGCAATTGGCCGGATACAAACACCATGCCACCCGCAACTGTGCATGGAACATAATTTGCGGCTGGAAGAGTGACTTCCGGTAAAATAATTCCCAATTCCTTAAGACGTGCTTCAATGTCAGCCATGCGAGTCTCCAATGTGATAATGGTTAGAATTCAATCCCCTAGCTGTGACGCTTTTGCATCTAGGGTGACTTTCTATGCCATAGATAGTTAGCATTGTCATAAAATTGTAACGATTTAGTAACTATTTGTTGGTAGTACTTATCAACGGGCGTCTATCTACGTAATGGACCCGTCTGATAGCGTGTAAAAAAGGGAGTCTCTATGAAATCAGTGATTACAAGTGAACAAGTCTGGTCGCTCTGCATCTGCATGGTGATGGCATATGCAGTGTTCTTGCTACCATCGGCTGCTATGGCAGAAGTAGATTTTGGGGCGAATATCAATATAGGCCTTGGTAACGGCGGTGGCGGCGGTGGTGGTACCATCGGTCGCGTACTCTGTAACGTTGCCGGTTGGTTTGAAGGCCCAGTAGGTCGCGGTATCGCAACGCTTGCGATTATCGTCATCGGTATCGGTGCTTTGATGGGTAAAGTATCATGGGGTATGGCGATTATCGTGGGTATCGGTATCGCGGTTATCTTCGGTGCTCCAACCATCGTGAACGAGTTGGGTGCTGGCGGCGGTGGCTGCTAAGTAGCTTAGACGAACAAGGCGCTATCCTGCTGCCAGTGGGGTAGCGCCTTTTTCATACGCATGTGTATCACTTTTTTACACATAACTAGAGATCATGAGGTAAGATTTCCGCATGGCGGGTTTACCGAAAAAACAAGCACTATCATTGACCAAATCGCGCAAAAAACCTGACGATTTGGAGGCGATGCGCGACATCTCCGACGATGTTATTGAATCCGATTTCGTGCCCTATGCTTGCTTGGCGGATTCGCATTCACTCTTTACCAAAAACGGTGAAATCATCCAGATTATCAAGATTGCGGGGCTGGACTACACGCCGCAAGGCCAAGCATCAGATTTGCGCAGCGCGATTCGTGAGGCGATTTTCAATCACATCCCCGACACGAGTTATGCAATCTGGCTGCATACCATGCGCCGCAAACACACCCTCATGGAAAAGTCCTTTTTTCCAGATGGTTTTTCTGCCCGCGTCGATGAAGCATGGAACACGCAACATCGTTGGGACCAATCCTACACGAACGAGCTTTACATCACGATTGTCAAAGCAGGGCAGGACGCTAATCTCTTCAATCTAAAGTCGCTGGTGAAAAGTCTTTGGCTGCCGAATGATGTGCGCGTTCGCAACGCCTATCTCGATGAAGCGAATCGTGATTTAGAGCTCACCGTGAGCCATGTGCTCGAAAGTCTTAAGTCTTTCGGCGCACGTCGTTTGGAAGTCGTCGAACGCAAAGGCATCTATTATTCCGAGCAGCTCGAATTTCTAGAGAAACTCATCAATCTCGAGGAACGGCCTATGCCTGTTCCCACGCAAGACTTATCGCATTATCTGACGAGCGGTGAAATCACCTTTGGCTTCAACGCCATGGAAGTACGCACAGCAGAAGGTAAGCGGCGCTTTGCGAGTATTCTTGCACTTAAGGAATATAAGGAATCCTCACTCGCGGGTATCGACCAATTTTTGGAAATTCCGTGTGAAATTATCGTCACGCAATGTTTTGATTTCATTGGCGCAGCACAAGCCAAAGACACGTACGAAAAACAACAGCGCTATCTTAAGCTCAGTGGCGATAAGGAACTCGCTGAATGGGTGGAGATGGACCGCCTCACCGAGCACAAAGAATCGCCAGAGCGCGCATTTGGCGAACAGCAATGTTCGATTTTCCTCATTGCGCCCAGCATGAAACAGCTTGAGGCCAACATCAAACTCGTGCGCAAAGCACTGGGCAAACTTGGCATCTTGACGATTCGTGAAGATTTGAAATTCGAGGAAATGTATTGGGCGCAATTACCCGGCAATTTCCCCTTTATTGCACGCAAACGCTCGACCAATACCACACACTTGGCGGGCTTCGCAAATCTTCAGCGCGCACCGATGGGCAATACCAAGGGTAGCAAGTGGGGCCCCACAATCACCATTCTACCCAGTTTGCAACGCACGCCGTATTTTTTCAATTTTCATGCCGGTGAATCCGCACATACTGCAATTGTCGGCCGCACGCGCAAAGGCCGCACAACACTGGCACATTTTCTACTCGCGCAATCACGCAAATTACAAACGCGCATCTGGTATCTCGATACACGTGGGCGCGCCGCAAGTTTTATTCAATCACTCGGTGGTAACTACCAACCGGTTGGCACCATTCAGCATCCGATTAGTCCGCTGAAATTAGCGGATGAGCCAGCTAATCGGGAATTTTTGAGTTTATGGCTTACAAGCCTTTTTGCACCTAAAACGCTGACGCTGAATAGCGGCATGTTATCGTTCTTCTCGCAGGTCGTGGCTGAATTTTATAAGCTTCCTGTCGAGCAAC
>JBMOEL010000011.1:0-25180 GCA_049314715.1 Rickettsiales bacterium | reverse complement strand
GAGCTTCTCTATCTACCAGTGTTTCAACAGAAGTAACAAGCGCCCTCACTTCTGGTGTCATTTGGTAACCGCGCTCAATATCCAGATAATTCGGTGCATCCGCAGCGATTAGAACGCGCAATGCTCTTTGTATTGTTTGATCGCGGGGGAAGCATTTGGAGCGCTTCGTGCAGTCAAATATTCATCCAAGCTGCCCTGATAGCCTATACCTTTATTAACTTTCAGCGATACTGCCTTAGTACTGAGTGATCTCACCAATACCGTTTCTGTAGAAAGCTCATAACCATTTACGCTATCACCAAGCGCATTATTTACGGCAACCAAGGAGAGAGAGTCAGTCAATTCTCGTAGAGACTGTCTACCAAGTCGTGCTTGGATTGCGCTTGCCTCTTGTGTAGCTCTTTGATGTTCCGCTTTTGCAGTATTTAACCGAACAAATTCGGGGCTAGTGCGTATATTTTCTACAACGCTTGTTACCAGCGGCGCATAATCTGTTGCGCCCGCTCCATCGAGTCTATCCAAGCGATCATAAATGGCCTCACCCAAACGACCCCTCAAACCACTACCTAGTGGCATGCTGCCCGTTTGTAATCCTAGATATGATGAAAGATTGGATAAAGCACCGTTAGTAGCTCGCCAGATAGTAGCATTTGGCCGCACTATATTCTGGCCACTGAGCTTATCTTCTTCTACATAAGAACCAGCAGCAGTAAGTGTTCCATTATTACCTTGCGTTACTCTTCGTGTAGTACCACCCTGATCACCAACTGCCATAACCCATCCTTTGCCGTTTGTATTTTTTTATTACCTAACAGCAAACTTATGAGAATTATATTAAGATTGCGTTAAGACATTGGCGGAACCCATAAAAAAGGCGCCTGCTAAGGCGCCTTTTTCGGTATGTAACCTAGAGAATCCAAGGTCTAGTCGAACAACTCGGATTTCTTACGGGCGAGTTTACGAGCGCGGCGCACTGCCTCACCCATCTCGCGAACGCGTTTTTCGGAAGGTTTTTCGTAATGCTTGCGCATTTTCATCTCACGATAGATGCCCTCGCGCTGCATTTTCTTCTTCAGAACACGCAGAGCCTGGTCAATATTATTGTCACGTACGGTAACTTCTACCATTGGGATTTACCCCCTTCCCCACTTGATTCGGACCGCCTTCCTACGTAATCTTGTGGATAAAGGCAAGGCCAAACTTGCCCCCTAGCCCCTGAAAATCTTATGTTTTGCCTCCAAAAAACAACAAACCTATGAGGCAAGCTATGGCGAAGTCCCCCACCACTGGCGGCATTGAGTCCACCAAACTGAAAAGCTACATTGAGCGCGTTGAGCGTTTGGAAGAAGAGAAAACCGGCCTCGCCAGCGATATTCGTGACGTGATGGCGGAAGCAAAAAGCAACGGCTTTGACACCAAGACCATGCGCCAGATTCTCAAGCTGCGTAAGATGAAATCCAATGACCGTGCGGAAGCCGAGTATATGCTCGACCTTTACAAGCGCGCGCTGGGTATGGACGCGGAATACGAAGAAGCGGCTTAGGCTGCGCCTAAGCTTTTTGATGCTCCGTGACCTCGCCTACTGCTCGGCACTTCGCGTGCTTCGCAGCTCATGGCTGTCTCGCGCCTACTGGCGCTCAAATAACAGAATTTTGTATCGCCAAAACGACAGAGGCCCCGAACCAGCATATGTGGTTAACGGGGCCTCTTCACATGGGGAGCCTCCGAACGCCCCCCGCTAAAACCGAGCGAGTCTTACCCCACGTCGGTATTGGGCGGGTACGCACCGCAGCACGTACCCATATCGCCTTAGCTCAGGCCACGTCGCCTTGTTGATGACGTGGGGCTTCCTGAACGCGGCGAATCCGCTCCATCTCCTCTTTAAGAAGCAGCTTTTGCTTCTTGAGGGTTTGTATGACTGAAAAGTCAGGCATTGGGCGCAGCGTTTCACTGGCCAGCATACCTTCGATTTTCGTGTGCTTATCTTCTAGCGTAGTTAAATGGGTGAAAAGTGACATACCGAACATCCTTCGTTGTGATCTCTGGGTTGAGAATGCTGGCTAGTATCTGTTTAGGATGGGCCAGTCTTGAACGTAGTTTGCAGCCTTGTGGCTACATCGATATAAAAGCAAACCGGTCTTCATAAGGCAAGCGAAACTAGAGTCAACAAAAAAACTATATTTTTGCGCAGGCGATTGACTTTTTGTTTTACTCACAACTTCAACCTGTTGCCAATAGGTTGCTTTACGCGCATTTAGTTTAATTGTGGATAGACTTTATTCCGTTTCGTCGAACTTACGATTCACCAGCGCCACCAAGGCATCAATCACCTCTTGCGCTTGCGGTCCATCGGCTGCGAAATCAAGCTGCACGCCTGTTTCTCCCGCCAGCATGAGCAAGCCCAGAATCGAGGTTGCGCCCACCGTTGGCACATCCACCGTTTCGCCTTCACGCAGAATGCGCGTGACGCGCACCTGTGCATCGTACTGCGTAGCAGTCTTCACCACTTTGGCAGCGGCACGGGCATGTAGGCCCTTGCGATTTTGGATAGTGACGCGCGCGGCGATGCTCATGCGAATATCCTCTCTCATTCGAGGGGGTCTTACCCCCTCAGTGACTCCCCCGCCGCAAGCGGCTCGCGCAGCTTCGGCGCTACGCAGATTGCTTCTTGAGGAGGTTGGAAGCAACGTTGATATATTTACGCCCTGCCTCTTGCGCGGTGAGCACGGCGGTCATGAGCGGTAAGCTCAGGCGCACCGAAATGAGCTTAATGAGCATGGGTAGGTTAATCCCCGCAATTACTTCCACCTGTCCTTGTACCATTGCAGAAATCGCGAGATTGCTTGGCGTACCGCCGAACATGTCGGTGAGAATAACCACGCCTTTGCCTTGGTCGACGTGCTTAATGGCCGTCAGAATTTCCTGACGCCGTTGTTCCATGTCGTCCTCCGCGCCAATACAGACGGGAATGATATGTTGCTGTTTGCCAACCACATGTTCTGCAATGGCGATAAATTCTTTCGCCAAATTGCCATGGGTGACGATAACGATACCAATCATAGAGGGTGGGTTTAGTCCTGAACCGTAGGGTTTGCAAGGGGTTTAGACGTTTTATGCGCTGGGCTTCCAATCCTCTGGCAGCACGCGCCCTTCCTGCAACGCTTCTGCATAAAGAGCTAGTTTGGCGGCATTGTCGTTACGGTAGGGCGGTAGGGTGATGGCGGGAATGGTTTGCAGCCATTCGTGAGTCGTGAGTCGTGAGTCGTGAGTCGTCAGTGAAACCATTAGATGCAGCGCGTGACGCGCAATATACGGCAGCGTGATGAGCGCCAGATCGCGCAGTTCCAGCACACCCGCTAACGCTTCTGGGGCTTCAGCATAAAGCCTATCGCCGTCTTTTAGTAACCTCACTTGATCATCTGCAATCAAACTAGCGCCAAGCTGAATGAGTTCTGCGGCGAGGCTGGATTTACCGCAGCCTGATTCGCCTAAAAGCAGAATACCTGTTTCTTTCCAGATAATCGCCGTGCCGTGAATATACTCACTCATGCAGCGGCAAGAAGTTCATACACCGATTCTTTGGTATCGGCACGATTCAGTTGTTCGCGTGATGTAGGCGTGCGCAGCAAACGCGCTACATGCGCTAAGGCCTTCAAATGCTCGGCGTCCGCATGTTCGGGCGCGAGCATAATAAACATCGTATCGACCGACTCTGCATTGAGCTGCAACGGCACACGCAAACGCACATAAAAGCCAATCGTGCGATGCAACCCCTCAAAGCGCGCATGGGGAATCGCAACACCGCCCCCCACGCCCACACCTTGGGCAATACGCTCCGATAATTTTTCGATGATGGTTTGTGGGCGCAGGCCACTCATTTCTGAAGCGAGCGTAGCAATAGCTTGCAACGCCTGCTCCAGACTCGCGGCGTTATAATCCAGTAATATGGCATCTTTGGTGATGATGTCACCAAGAGTCGTCATACTAAGCCGCCACGCCTTCAGGGTCAACCCAGCTAATGTTACCGTCTTCACGACGATACACCACGTTAAGGCGGCCATTGCCTGCGTTGAAGAACAGTAGCGCTGGCAAGTGGGTAAGGTCCATTTTCATCACCGCTTCGCTCACCGTGAGCGTTTCTACAGGCGTTGATTTTTCAGCAATCACTACGGGTGCTCCCTGCTCTTCCAATTCCTCGTGACGCTCGGATTGTAATACGTATTTACGTGCATTGAGAATGTTTACTTCCTTACGCTCACCATGGTGATGGTCTTTGAGACGGCGCTTATAGCGGCGAAGTTGCTTGCTGATTTTTTCTGCTGCTGCGTCAAACGCTGCATAAACATCTGGCGCGAATGCTTGACTTTTCACGACGATGCCTGAGTGTGTGCCCGTATTGCCGTGAATATCCACGCGGTACTGGTGCGCTTCTTTGCCGACCACCACATCCACGTTTGGCACGCGGTCAAGATATTTGGAAACGGACTCATTGAGTCGATTTTCTGCATGTGCGCGGAAGGATTCGCCCAAATCAACATGACGGCCTGAAATCTGCAATTGCATCATTTGTCTCCTGATGTTTTTGTTTTCTAACTTGCTTGCTCGTTCATCGCGCAGAATGCGCGGAGGAGTAACGTTAGATATAGCAGTTTATTGGAAGCTTTCCAATAGAATAAGGAAAATTATTAGTATTCTAGATGGTTAGAGATTAGGCAGGCGCACACCTAACGAATTGGCCAAACGCTCGGATTCGCCATAATAAGCCACGCGGCGAATGAAGCGCGGCATAATACCGCTCCAACGGAAATCGCCTTGAACCATGCCGTTTTTGTCTTCGCCTTTATTCTGGAATACGAATAAATCCTGCATCGTCACCACTTCGCTCTCCATACCCACTACTTCGGAGACATAGGTAACGCGGCGATGCCCATCACGCATACGGCTGATTTGTACGACCAAATGAATAGCCGAAGCGATTTGGCTACGAATCGCCGCAGGCGGCAGATTCAGATTCGCCATGTTCACCATATTCTCAATACGTGATAAGGCATCACGCGGGTGATTGGCATGGATAGTAGTGAGCGAGCCTTCATGTCCCGTATTCATCGCCTGCATCATATCAAAAGCTTCGGCGCCACGCACCTCACCCACGATGATACGATCAGGGCGCATACGTAGCGCATTTTTTACGAGGTCACGAATCGTCACTTCCTCGTCGCGGGCACGGCCAATCGTTACAGGCTTGGTTTCAAGGCGCACCACATGTGGCTGGGCAAGGCGAAGCTCGGCAGCATCTTCAATTGTTACAATGCGTTCATCGGGCAAAATATGTTGGGAAACACCATTAAGCAGCGTGGTTTTCCCTGACCCCGTGCCACCCGCTATGATGATGTTCAGGCGGCATTTGCCCGCGACTTTTAGAAATTCTGCTAGTTGTGGCGAGAGATTATTATTCTCGACCATATCATCGAGCGTAATGGTGTTTTTACTGAACTTACGAATGGAAATCATCGTCCCATCCACCGAAAGTGGTGGCGCGATGATGTTCACGCGTGACCCATCCGGCAAGCGCGCATCCACTAAGGGGCGGCGCGGATGAATATGGCGGCCTACGCGGTGGACGATGGCTTCTGCTAGTTTGAATACCGTCGTATCATCAGGGAAAGTAATATCGGTTTTCTCAAGCTTACCGCGACGCTCAATATAGACACCGCGACTGCCATTAATGAGAATATCATTTACACGCTCGTCGTCGAGCAATAGCTTAAGCGGCGCAAGCTCTTCAATCGCGCGAAGTAATTGTTCTTTTTCGTGATGCGTGACGGCGGGCACTTCCGCCTCCTGCTCAATCCCCAGCACACGGGTCAGCAATTGAAGTTGCGTTTCCAGCATCGCGATGCGCTGGTCCACTATCTTATCATCACCCGCCATTTTTCTGCCGCCTTCTCACCACTGATGATGGAATATGCATCGCTTCACGGTATTTCGTCACTGTTCTGCGCGCAACGTCAATATTCCTATCCTTGAGTTTTGCGACAATATCTTCGTCTGATAGTATCTTTTTTGGCTCTTCGCCATCCACCAACTCTTTAATGTAATATTGCACGGTCTTGCTGGAAAACTCGTTATCCCCCACCCCGCTATTAATGGCGGAGGTGAAAAAATACTTCATCTCCAACGTGCCACGCGGCGTGGCAATAAATTTGCTCGTCGTCACACGGCTAATCGTCGATTCATGCATGCCCACTGCTTCGGCAATGTCTTTCAGCACAAGCGGTTTCAAGAAACGTATACCGTGAATCAGGAACATTTCTTGCTGTTTCACAATCTCTTTGGCAACTTTAAGAATCGTCTGGGCGCGCTGGTCGAGCGCTTTAATAAGCCAATTTGCATTGGCAAGTTGTTCGTTCAAATATTTTTTGGCGTCTTTATTTTTCTTGCTATTCACTTCACCAACATAGGTGCGATTCACCAATACGCGCGGCAATGCATCACTATTCAACTCCACCATCCAGCCACCACCTTTGGCGCGCCGCACTAATACGTCGGGCGTAACCACGTGCGATTCCTCTTTCAAGAATCCACTGGCGGGCTTGGGGTTACAGCGCCGCACATCGGCGAGTAATTGCGCAAAATCTTCCTCATCCACGCCACAGATTTTTTTGAGCGCCGCTAATTCGCCCTTACCCATGAGTTCGATGTTATCGATAAATTTTTCCATGACGGGATCTAGGCGGTCTAACTCGCGTAATTGCAGCTTCAAACATTCCGCCAGCGAACGGGCAAACACGCCAACAGGGTCGAGCTTTTGTAGCTTTACAATCACCGCTTCGATTTGATTGGCATGCGCGCCTAGCTGGTCAGCTAGCGCTTTCGTATCTTCGCGTAGATAGCCTGAATCATCCAACACATCGACCAATGCAATCGCCAGCAATCGCTCAATCGGGTCATCAATATCAACCGCGATTTGCTCTATCAAATGTTCGCTCAGTGTTTTCTCAGACGACAGCGTGCCTTCGATATTCGGCCCATCTTCGTCATCAAAATTCCGCGCCGATGCACCACCACCCTGCGCATGCGTATCGGCAGAATAGCGGCTGAAATCGGTGCGATCCTCGTCGTTCCAGTCACCAGCATATTCTTCGTCATAAAGCGTTTCGTTGACCGAATAATCCTTGTCAGAAACATCGAGCTCCTTGCGCTCGTAATCTGTCTCGCCATCATCAGCGACTATGGCTGCGGCAGCTTCTTCATCAGGCGCTGGCGCGTCGGGTGATTCATTTTCCTCGCGGCTTAGCAGTGGATTTTTTTCCAACTCCGTATCAATAAATTCCTGCAATTCCATTGCTGAAAGCTGCAATAGCTTGATGGATTGCTGGAGTTGCTGGGTCATGACCAGCGATTGCGATTGGCGGAATTCTTGCTTTAATGAAACCATGCGAGCACGATAACAAAATTCGCGCAGCATTTCCATGCAAGAAATAGACCAAGTGAAAATTTAGCACTTGAATTTTTTAGAGAGAGAATTTCTCGCCCAAGTAAACGCGGCGTACTTCGTGGTTGTTCACGATGTCGGAAGGCGAGCCTTCCATCAGCACGGAACCATCATGAATAATATAAGCGCGGTCGATGATGTCGAGCGTTTCACGCACGTTATGGTCAGTGATGAGCACGCCGATGCCGCGGTCTTTGAGGTGAGAAACAATATCGCGCACTTCCGCAATCGCGATTGGGTCGATACCCGCTAACGGCTCATCGAGCAGAATGAAACTTGGGCGGCCTGCCAGTGCACGCGCAATCTCGGCGCGGCGACGCTCACCACCTGAGAGTGCAATCGCCGGTGAGTGGCGCAAGTGGGTGATGGAGAATTCTGCCAATAACTCGTCGCACTGCGTATTACGCCGCTCAGGGTCAGACTCGCTCACTTCAAGTACTGCCATGATATTTTGCTCCACCGTCATGCCACGAAAGATGCTGGCTTCCTGCGGCAAATAGCCAATACCTAGGCGTGCGCGGCGATACATGGGCAGGCTGGTGATATCCACCCCGTCCATATAAATGGCGCCATAATCGGGGGCGACGAGGCCCGTAATCATATAAAAACAGGTCGTCTTACCTGCACCGTTGGGGCCAAGCAGACCGACTGCTTCACCGCGCTGTAACTCGAGCGATACGTTACGCACCACAGGTCGCTTGGCATATTGCTTACCTAGATTACGCACGGCGAGGCCGGAGGTTTTATTGACGAGCTTAGGCGCATCAAATTCTTCGTCGGTCGCGAATGGTGATGCGGGAACTTTGGGGGGAGTTGGAGCCGCTGGCGCTTTGCTACGATCATTATTCGCGCTGCTCATCAGCCGCTTCATCCAGTCATTTTCATCATCGTCATAGCTCGTCATGATTACTTTGCTCCCGACTGGTTGGGTATGAATAATCCGCGCACACGCCCACCTGTTTGGCCTGATGAACTATTGAGGATACTGCGACCCGTCGCCATATTATAGGTGAGACTCGTACCCTTGAGCACGTTCTTATCACGCGTCAGCGTTACATTACCCATTAAATCAACGGTCTCCGTATCCACGTTATAAACGGCTTGGTCGCCTTGGCCTGTTTCAGTTGGCGTGGTGAAAATCACGTTACCATAGGCTTCGACCCGATAAATTCCTTTTTCACCACCAACAGCCGATGATGTTGTTTGTTTGCCGGATGGAGTTTCGCGGTAAAACACCACCATGCGCTCGGCACGCATGTTAATGTTACCTTGCGTCGCAATCACGTTACCGACGAAAATCGCCTTTTGTTCATTTTGCAACACTTCCAGCGTGTCAGATGCTACTTCCATCGGCTTTTTGGTATCGGCCTGCTGGGCGTGCGCAGTTGCCGCAAGCATTACGATACATACTGCACGAATCCATTGCTTCATTTTGCTTTCACCAGTTCCATGGTCACGCGGCCTTGGCCGCCAAATTTAATGATGCTACCGTTATCCCTGATTTCAAAGCCAGTGGCAAGTAGGTTGCCCATCGGCCCTTGACCCGTTACCGCCTTATCCCCAGCGGCTTGCGAGGTGTTGGTATCTATCACGGCGCGCTCAGTCAGGAAGCTATAGCCACCATCATGGAACATGGTCACGTTACCAAGCAAATACAGCAGCTTTGTATCGTCGTGGAATTCGGCCCTATCGGCGGTGAGTGAAAGCCAAGACTCATCCCGCATGAACATATCGGCTTGTACTTTTTCCAAATCAATAATGACGGGGGTGCGCTGAACACCTTGTAGCGCCGTCACCGTATATTTCTGACCTTTTTTATCAACGCCTTGATAGCGGGGATTGCTCATCATGGGGCTAACGGCATGCGAGCCGTCTTTATTTTCTGTCACCACGAAGGATACGCGCATGCCACTTGTATCGCGTGTTAGCAGTGGCCAGCCAATCAAGAAGGCAATCACGGCAAGTGCGAATACGGCAAGGAACCATTTGCTGAATAACACGAATCGCGTGTAGCGGGTCAGTCGCGCGAATAAGTCCTCAACACCACGCGGATGCGCATCATGCACCACGGCTACATCACCCCTGCGCGCAGGCAGTCATGGATATGGATAATCCCAACAGGCTTAGCCCCTTCCAACACAAATAGGCAGGTGATGGATTTGTCATTCATGATGCCAAGCGCTTCTGCTGCGAGCATCGTGCGGGTGATGGTGATGGGGTTTTTCGTCATCACCTCGACAGCTTTGGCATTCATTAGATCTTTATCGATATGGCGACGTAAATCCCCGTCGGTAATGATACCAATCATCTCGCCTTTTGCATTCACTACACCTGCGCAACCAAATCGCTTCGCGGTCATGACCAATAATACGTCACGCATTGGCGCGTCGTCTTTAGTGGTCGGTAATTCATCCGCACCATGCATTAAATCCCCCACGCGAACGAAGGCTTTGCCAAGCTTACCACCTGGGTGAAGTGCGCCAAAATCGTCACGCGAGAAACCTTTTTTGGTGAGCAGCGCCATGGCAATCGCATCACCATAGGCCAGAGTCATGGTCGTGCTAGTGGTTGGCGCACCTGTGGGTGACGCTTCGGGAATTTCGGGAAGCACGATACCAATATCGGCCGCTTCCGTGAGCGCGGAGCCTTCGCGCCGCGCGATACCAATCAGCGGAATGCCATAGCGGCGCGTATAGGCAATCATATCGCGCAATTCGGAGGTTTCACCCGAGTTGGAAAGGCAAATCACCGCGTCGTCTTTGGTAATCATGCCCAGGTCACCATGACTTGCTTCGGACGGATGCACGAAATAGGCAGGTGTGCCAGTCGATGCCATGGTCG
Organism: Rickettsiales bacterium; assembly: GCA_049314715.1. Taxonomy (GTDB): domain Bacteria; phylum Pseudomonadota; class Alphaproteobacteria; order Rickettsiales; family UBA3002; genus JAFLDD01. The sequence continues at coordinate 14,844 of JBMOEL010000011.1, read as the reverse complement.
CAGCAATCTTGCGCGCAATATGGCCAGATTTTCCCATGCCACTTACAATCACACGTCCCTTCACCTTGGCGAGTAGTTCAATGATGGCGATGAAATCATCATCGAGCGTATCATAGATCGCTTCAATGCCCTCAATTTCCAAACGCAACACATCACGCGCAGCATCAATGAAGGGGTGGGTTTTGCTGTGTGGCTTGGTACTCATTGGTTAGTTACTGCCGTGACTAAAAATATCCTGTTCCGCCCAGCCTTCTAAATCGAGCAGCGCGCGGGTTGGTAAGAATGCAAAACATTCCTGAGCGAGTTCCATGCGGCCTTCGCGCTCCAGCATTACATTCAGTTTTTCACGAAGTTTATGAAGATGCAATACGTCCGACGCTGCATATTCCTGTTGCTCAGGCGTCAGTGTTTCTGCGCCCCAATCGGAGGATTGCTGTTGTTTGGAAACTTCGGTCGTCAGCAGCTCACGGCATAAATCCTTGAAGCCATGACGGTCCGTATAGGTGCGGCAGAGGCGTGAGGCGATTTTGGTGCAATAGACTGGCGCCGTGACAACCCCCAGATAATGCTTCATGAGGGCAATATCAAAACGGCCGAAGTGGAAAATTTTCACACGCTTGGGGTCGGTCAGCAGCTTGCAAAGGTTCGGCGCATTAAATGCATCAGGCATGAATTGCACGAGATGCGCGTCACCATTCCCGTCAGATAATTGTACCACACAGAGGCGGTCGCGCTGGTTGTTCAGGCCCATGGCCTCGCAATCCACCCCGATATCGCCGTCAAACGTCACGTCTTTGGGCAAATCGCCCTGATGTAAATAAATAGTGATAAGCCCCTCCAACTCTTTTAGTAAAAAACTCCAAGGAGTTTTTGTTACGCTCGCTTCGCGACGCAAAACCACCACTTACAGTGGCGGTTTTGATTTTGGAGCGCTTTGTTTAACAATGCCCTCCAAAATAGGGGCTAAACCTGCCATACTAAGGCAAGTTTTACAAGTAGAAGCTTGAAAAGCTTAGTTTTTTACAGGGATTTTGATGGGTTCGGAGAGTTCTAGCGCTGCCGCTGCGCGGGTACGGCGGCTTAGCGCAAGTAGCAATACCACGCTATTGCCAATAACGCCAAGACTGGCGCAGAACATGAAATAGGGGTCGTCGGTCTTAAAAATGGCATAGAGCAAGGTGATGGCGCTACATGCCGCAAACATCGCCCACGTGCTGAGATTAATCGAGGCCGCACCCGTCTTGTCACGCCAAAGCGTGATGATTTGTGGAATAAAGGCAATGGCAAAGCCCATTCCCGCTGCGACATAGAGTGTGGTCAGAATATCCATACTGCCCACCTTATCATTGGCATATTAAGAAAACGTAAGCGGAGAGTTAAGGAAGGGTAAATGTGACCATCAGGATTTTTGTCGAAACTGTGTGGTGTCGAGTTCAAAAATTTCCCACTCTGTGCGCATCGCGGGGTCAGCGATTTTTTTAAGCCTTTCTGGCTTTTGCATGTGGGCTACACGTTTAGGAATAATCGTTTCGAAAATCTCATCCGAAATGACCAGTCCAGAGTTGGGCTCTTTACGAAGTTGCGCAAGACCGTCATAGAGTGCTTGTAGTGCTTTTGGATTATCGCGCCAGCCTTCAGGACCTCGCAACACAAACGCACGACGATTGGCTTTTTCTGGAATTTGCAACTCTACTTTATCTGCATCTTCTTGGGAGAACCGTGCTTTTACGAAAGCTTTACGCAAAGTATCCTCAATCTTATCTTGATAGCTTATGAATAACTCATCTGATGTACCAGCAGCCGTACCAATAAGAATCGCGCCATCGGCACGCGATTGTTCATCTGCAAACGAAACGCTCGACATTGCAGCTTTACCGTAGAGTGGCGCCATAGCCTCAGATACGCGCCTTCTTACTCTTGCATCATCTAACACGTAACCACGCTTAGGTGGCTTAAGCGTGCCCAGCGCGTATTTAGGCACATGACCTGAAGGGTCAAGCATTTCATATTCTTTGGGTACCTTAATGGACCATTTATGATCCGCCCATGTCGATTCAAACGGCATGTGGTTAGAGATTCTGTCCTTCTCATTATTGAACGACACACGCCGCACGCCATGGTGTTTATAATATTCATTCATTGGCACTTCGAGTGCGGCAATAGACATACAGGCGATATTGCGCACGAGGTCACGGACTTTTTCTTGATGTTCGGGCTTAGATAATGCGTGGCCATTCATTTGCACAAGATATTCATTACCATTCTTCGCCATCAAGTCGTGAATGAGGTAACGCATCGCGTCACTTACCACGTTGCCACCCTTGCTGTAACCAATGAGTTGGAAATGTTGTGCAATCAGTTCTGGGCGGGCGCGTAACTGGATAGGCGCACCAATCTCTTTAAGGGGACGCAGATCATCTATTTCTACATCTTCAGGGTCTTGCGCCATGCAGCGCAGCATCAGCTTTGCGATGCGCTTAGCACCGTCGGAGGTATATTTGAAATCATCGTCTGGCAGCTCACCTGTTTGCGCAACCGCCTCAAGTTCTTGTAATCTGCGCAACAGCATCACCCCATTTAAGAAAGGGTTTTGTTCCGTGTCGCACGCCATGAGCACAAGTGTTTTGCTAGAATCTAGTGTTACACCGTCGTCTAAATGGGCGATGTCTAGTTCTTGCTTGCCTTTACCGATACTATCGCGCGCCAATGCCTGCACACCATGTGTTATATCTGTAATATCACTGATTTTTTCTGCACGCGCATGGCTGGAGGTAAGAATAATCCGCGGGAAGAATGCTTGTCCGTTGCCATCAATGGCGCGCGGAAACATGTCATCGATTTTCTTAATATCATCCACCGGCACAATTTCACCGTCGGCATTCTCGGTCACAAATTGGTGGTTGAGATTCGATTCAAAAATCTCCCCTTGCCCAGGCAAGGTTCGACCAATCATTTCCATGGCTTCAATCATGCCTCTGCTGTGAGCAATTTCTTGGATATGAGGGTTATTCATCAACTCATGTTTCATCCACGTAGCAACGGGCGGGGGCAAAAAGCGGAAATATGCATTCATCGCCTCACGGCTCATCGCATAGGCACTATCAGCGGGAGAGTAATTCCAGCTTTGAAATTGCCTATCGATGTTCTTGCGGAATTGGCTGAATTCAGGGTAGCGACTGTTCATCGCCGCCACTGATTCTTTTGACCAATCCAAACCCCAAAGATCTCTCACTTCTTCGGCATTTCTCATCCACTGCAGAAGAAAATATGCGTTGGTATCGACCGCTATCTGTGTGGCTAAATCCCAGTAGGTTTCTGATGCTTCACGAACACTGCGATTATAGGCGTCCATCGCATCTGCGCCCACTTGCATCATGCTGGCAGCCAAACGGGCTTGCGTAGAAAGCGCGTCTATCCAAAAATTGGATATGGCCGTCACCACGCTTGTGTGCGGCCTTCCAAATCTGCCGTTAGATGGTGGTTGATTATCTGTCATTCGCTGCAATGTGTTTTGGTTTTATTAAGAAGTCTTAATTTCACTTTGCGGCATGGCAGCAAAAAGGGCAAAGCTATTCCATGCTGCAACGCCGAAATAGCGTGAAACTTCATGGATTTGTCACAATTCTGGGGATAGGTTTAGTCGCGTTGTAATTCAGCTTTTTCTGAAATGCGGCGCAGCGCTTCAACCAGCTTATGAGGTGGGTCCGTCATCGCCACCGCTAGCGTTTCTTCTACCTTTGCAAATTGAGTAGCTTCCAGCTGATTTGCTTCAGCTTTTTGTTGAACGTTACGCATGGCATTATTAAGACGCTCTTCAAGTCGGCGTGTAGGCACTTCGCACTCCTTCAAGTAAGGAACGCCTAGATAATCCATGAATTGGCGTTTTATTTCTGCCAACGCTGCTAGCGCTTCTTCCTGCGAAACTGGCTCAGGCTTTTCAAACCTCTCATCAGGGAATGAGTAGATATCGACATGCGATAGCCCTGAAGTACGATCGGCAACATCCATCATTATATTGCCGAAATGCGGCTCACATTCGTAGCCAGCGCGTACTAACCGATAATAATCTTCGAATGGCGATTAAAGGCGCTTTGCTCAAACTTCAGTAACTCCTCGATTACTTTCATTTTGTCGTCAAATTCTAACTCGTAGGGATTAAACCAAGGATCGGCTTTATGGAGCGTTGTGCCGTGTATGGTTTTTGTAATCCAACTTTCAATACTTTCTCCTTTTTGGCGATAGAGGATGGAAACATCAAAACCCTTGGGAGCCGTCGGCTTGTAGGGATCTGGGGCGAGCAATGTTTGCCCAACGCTTTGACCTTTAATTACCCATTCTGGTGGCACAAGGCTTGATGTTTCAAGTAATGCGGCACGGAGGGATTCTAAATCTTCTGTCTTTTGTGGCTCTGGCTGAGTTTCGTCATATTCCGTGCGGATACGAATCACGTAATCTTTGAGATCAGGCTGCACGAAGTTATAAACACGCGTGCCGCTTAATGTTCCGTTGGTAGCAAGTGGTGCCGCTTTGGCCGATGCAACGATTAAATCGGCAATCGATTGAGGCTCATCGTCTGGATTTGGTACATCTGACATTCATTCATCATAGTCGAAAACTATGACAATCGAGTGACGATGGTCGCTATTTCAGCAAAATCATCACTTCATTTGGCTGCATCATGCCCATCATGCGACGCATTTACTCGTCACGTTTTTTAAGATCTTCCTCCTTGTTCAGTACCGGTGGGATCTCTGCGCGAGTCTCTGGGTGTTACGCTACTAATTATATCTTTAAATGCTTTTTGAAGATTCGCCATTGCTTGGTCATCACTGTCTGTTAGCCCCCCCCTATCTTCCAAGAATGCGCGTGATAACAGATCCTTGCCAACTCCCTTCATAATCTTATCCAGATCTCCATCCCCACTAGCTGCCAGAAGTGACAATGCACTAAAGCGCTCGTTACTAGCGCGACCATTGCCGAAGATCGCTTGATAGGCTATTTTTGCTTCTGCAATAGCATCTTGAGTTTTACGCTCAGAATCCCTCCTAGACATTGCATCCACCCCTCTCTGTGTTGACTTGGCACTTATGGTATAATGGTTAAGGTTTTAATGCAACAATACCATCACTTCATTTGGCTGCATCATGCCCATCATGCGGCGCATTTGTTCGTCGAGTAGGTCTAAGTCCAGCGCATCGTCACGGAAATGGCTGACACGCTGCTCCATTGCCAAACGCTTCATTTTCGTGTCATGAAGTTGCGTTTGCAGCACTTCATGCTCATGTGTTTCGCGTATCAAGGCGAATAAGCCGCGCTCGCCATGCATCACGTGATAGGCGAGATAAAATACGGCGAACACAATCAGTAGCGGGCGCATGAGCCGCATCGGTGATAGGTTCTGTACTGCCGCACGCCTCATTCGACGTAAGCCCCTGTAATACAATAAACATATCGCTTAAACTAAACGATTGTTCATTTGTTTTTTATGTTAAATACCTATAATTTATAACAGCTTAGAAGCTGTTTTTACAGTGGATTGTGTATGTTTTGCGTCTGCCCGCTTAAAATGGCGCACGCATCGCTTGCCGACCATCCAATGAAACTGGAATAGATATTATATATCAACAGAATAAAGGCTGCGTCTGTTTTGCAACGATACGCTTATATTACGCGAGTGCAGCCTTACCAGCGTAACGGCCTGTTGTGCTGAGTTCTTCGGCAATGCGGAGTAATTCATTATATTTCGCGGTGCGATCCGAACGGCACGGTGCACCCGTTTTGATTTGGCCACAGTTGGTTGCAACGGCGAGGTGTGCAATCGTTGCGTCTTCCGTTTCGCCCGAGCGGTGCGACATGATGGACTTGTAACCCGCACGATGCGCAAGCTCAACGGCGCGCAGTGTTTCGGTCAGCGTGCCAATTTGATTGACCTTCACCAGCAATGCATTCGCCAAACCATCTTGAATGCCCTTCGCCAGAATCGTGGGGTTGGTTACGAACAAATCATCACCCACCAATTGAATTCTTTTCGCAAGCGATTCGGTGGCGAGTTTCCAACCTGCAGCGTCATGCTCGCCCATAGCGTCTTCGATGGAGACGATCGGGAATTTGCTTATGAGGTTCTCATAATATTTCACCATGCCAGCCGCATCGAGCTTTTTGCCTTCACCTGCGAGATTATATTGGCCGTCCTTGCAGAACTCGGATGCCGCTGCATCAAGCGCCAGCACCACATCATCACCCGGCTTGTAGCCTGCAGCTTCAATCGCCTTGCAAATAAAACTGAGCGCGTCTTCGGCCGATTTCAGATTTGGCGCAAAGCCGCCCTCATCACCCACGCCCGTATTATGCCCTGCGTCTTTGAGTTGTTTTTTCAGTGCGTGGAAAATCTCGGCACCCCAACGAATCGCGTCACTCATCGACTTTGCACCGATAGGCATAATCATGAATTCTTGAATGTCGATTGGATTGTCCGCATGCGCACCACCATTGATGATATTCATCATCGGCACGGGCAGAATCGTCGCCTGTGCACCGCCCACATAACGATAAAGCGAAAGGCCTGAAGATTGCGCTGCGGCTTTAGCGACGGCGAGTGACACGCCTAAGGTTGCATTCGCACCGAGGCGGGCTTTATTGTTCGTGCCATCCAGCGACACCAATGTTTCGTCGACATGCACCTGCTCGGTGGCGTCAAAGCCCATTAGCGCGTCGGCGATTTCGCCATTCACATTATCAACGGCCTTCTCAACGCCTTTACCGAGGTAACGTTTCTTGTTGCCGTCACGCAGTTCCACCGCTTCGTATTTACCCGTGCTTGCGCCTGAAGGCACGGCGGCGCGGCCAAAGGCCCCGTCTTCCAAGCTTACATCAACCTCGACGGTGGGGTTGCCACGACTATCGAGAATTTCACGAGCGCGAATGGAATGAATAGCAGTCATTATCTTATGCTCTTGGTTAGTTGATCATATGCTTTAAGCTGCTCGAGCAATTTCTGCATGTCGGCGAGCTTCACCATATTCGGGCCATCGCTTGGCGCATTGTCGGGGTCTTGGTGTGTTTCCATGAATACGCCCGCAACGCCCACAGCAACGGATGCGCGTGCAATGGTGGGCACCATCGTGCGGTCACCACCGCTAGAGGTTCCCTGCCCGCCCGGTTGTTGGACGCTATGGGTAGCGTCAATAATCACGGGATAACCTGTCTGCGCCATGATTGGCAGCGCGCGCATATCATTGACGAGTGTATTATAGCCGAAGGAAACACCGCGCTCGGTGAGCAGAATATTCTGGTTGCCAGACTCAGCGATTTTCGCGGCCACATTTTTCATGTCCCACGGCGCGAGGAATTGGCCTTTTTTTACATTCACCACGCGACCTGTTTTTGCAGCGGCAATCAGCAAGTCTGTTTGGCGGCAAAGGAAGGCGGGAATTTGCAAGATATCAACAACGGGTGCGACGACCGCGCAATGCGCAATTTCATGCACGTCCGTCAATGTTGGAATGCTGAAAGTCTTTTTGATTTCCTCAAACACCGCGAGGGACTTATCAAGCCCCATGCCACGCACGCCCTTGAGCGAGGTGCGGTTGGCTTTGTCGTACGACGTTTTGTAAACGAGCGGTATATTCAGCTTTTTGGTGATTTCAACGAGTGCACCCGCCATTTCGATTGCGTGATCGCGCGATTCCATTTGGCATGGGCCTGCAATCAGCACGAAAGGTAAATCATTACCGAAGGTGACGTTGCCAGCTTTTACATGGGTGTTCATGCCGCTCTCGTTTTGATGAGCTTGGGTGATTTTACTTTCCCTTTATGCTCTTTTCCCGCTTTCACGAAGGCTGCGAAAATAGGGTGAGCCGCGAAAGGGCGCGACTTGAATTCAGGGTGGAATTGCACCGCTATGAAGAATGGGTGATTCTTGAGCTCGAGAATTTCTGGCAGCTTACCGTCTGGCGAAAGGCCTGAGAATACTGCGCCATGCTTCGCTAAATCAGCCGCATAATTCATGTTCACTTCGTAACGGTGACGGTGACGCTCGGTAATTTTGGTCGCGCCATAAACCTTCGCGGCGAGAGATTTTGCCGCAATGACACACGGATAAGAACCCAGACGCATCGTGCCACCCAAATCGGAATCCTTGGTACGCTTTTCGGTTTTGCCGTCTTGTTTCCATTCTTTCATCAAGCCAACGACGGGGCCGCGCTTGTCTTTACTTGGCGGTGCGGAGAACTCGCTTGAGGTCGCGTCTTTAATACCAAGCAAGTTACGCGTCATCTCGATGGTGGCAATCTGCATACCATAGCAAATTCCGAAGAAGGGAATGCTGCGTTCGCGCGCATATTTCACGGCAGCGATTTTACCTTTCACGCCGTCTTCACCGAAACCACCTGGTACTAAAATCGCATCGACATCTTTGAGCTTCTTATCGGCGTCTGCTGATTCAAACACGCGCGAATTAATCCATTGCACATTAACGCGCACGTTATGTTCAATACCCGCGTGATCCAGCGCTTCGGTGAGTGATTTATAGGTATCACCAATTGAGGTATATTTACCAACCAGCGCTACATTCACTTCACCCGCAGGCTGCTTGAAACGCTTGACGATACGGTCCCAGTCGGCAAGCTTGAGCTCTTTTTTTGACTTCATACCAAAATGGGCGAGCACTTGTGTATCAAGCCCTTCTTTATGCAGATTATGGGGAACTTGGTAAATCGTCTGCGCGTCTTGCGCGAGAATGACGTTTTCGACTTTCACATTACAAAACTGTGCCATTTTACGTTTCTCACTGAGCGGAATCTCGCGGTCGGCACGGCAGAGTAAAATATCAGGCTGAATACCAATCGAGCGTAACTCCTTCACGGAGTGCTGGGTTGGTTTGGTTTTCAGTTCTTTTGCAGCAGCAATGTAAGGTACGAGCGTCACATGCATGAAGAGCACGCGGTTGCGACCAAGCTCATAGCCTAATTGGCGAATCGCCTCGAAGAACGGCAAGCCTTCAATGTCGCCCACGGTGCCGCCGATTTCACAGAGGATGAAATCCTCGCCATCCGTATTACCTTTCACGAAATCTTTGATGAGATCCGTGACGTGCGGAATCACCTGCACGGTGCCGCCGAGATATTCACCCTTGCGTTCTTTAGCGAGCAGCTTGGAATAAATCTGACCGGTGGTGATATTGTCAGATTTCTTGGCGTTTACATTGGTGAAGCGCTCGTAATGGCCTAAGTCCAAATCCGTTTCCGCACCATCTTCCGTTACGAATACTTCACCGTGCTGGGTGGGATTCATCGTACCCGGATCGACGTTCAAATACGGGTCAAGTTTACGCAAACGCACTTTGTAACCACGACCTTGCAGCAGCGCGGCAAGCGACGCAGCAGAAAGACCCTTCCCTAAGGAAGACACCACACCGCCGGTAATGAATATATATTTCGTTGGCATTATTCCGCTTTCGGCACTTCAGGTGCTTTCTCTTTTTTACCTTCTTTAGGCGCAGGTTTTTTTACTTCTGCTTTAGTATCTTCTTTTTTGACATCATCGACTGCGAGTGGAACCGAAGGCTCGCTCGATTCTTGCTCTTGAATCGTTTCAATGAGTGAATCAGGGCCACTGCGTGACGCAAGAATGCCCAACGCCAAGCTATTAATAATGAAAATCGCAGCAAGAATAGAGGTCAAGCGCGTCATGAAATTGGCCTTACCACGGCCTGAGAAGACGTTCGCGCCCGAGCCAGAGCCTAGCCCGAACCCGTCCGTATCGCTACGTTGAATGAGAATCACCACAATCAATGCGACGCAGACCAAAACTTGAATGACTAATAATACAGTTTCCACCTTAGACTCCTTTTACTTCCGCCGCCGCTTGCAACATGGTCACAAACGCGTCCGCCTCAAGGCTGGCACCACCGATGAGTACCCCATCTACCGCCGTGAGCGCGAGAATTTCGCGGATATTGGTTGGTTTTACCGAGCCTCCATACAAGACGTGCGGGGCGCTGTCACGCGCTGTTTTGGCGAGCTGTGCATGAATGAAGTTATGCGCTTGCTCAATCTGTTCAGGGGTCGGTGTTTTGCCCGTACCAATCGCCCAGACTGGCTCATAGGCTATCACCAACCCTTCTGCCAATGGGAGAATGGGGGCCAATTGCCGCTCCAACACCCGCATGGTATGGCCTTCTTCGCGTTCCCTCTCACTCTCACCAATGCAGATAATCGGCACAAGCCCAACCTGCAATGCCGCCGCTGCTTTGGTGGCAATCATGGGCTCTTGTTCTTCAAAATGCTGGCGGCGTTCAGAATGGCCGATAATCACGTATTCACAGCCACTATCACGCAACATAGCGGCACTTACCTCGCCCGTATAGGCGCCTTCTTGATCGGTGGCGCAGTCTTGTGCACCCAGCTTCAGTTGGCCTTTGGCGGGAATATGCAGATAGGGGTAAGGCGGGCAGAAAACGGCTTCGATATGGCTAGGTATATGGGCGCTGACCTGCTGCGCGAATTGCGCAACACGCAGCTTATTACCATGCATTTTCCAGTTAGCGACAAGGAGTGGTGTTTTCGTCATGGAAAACCTATGCCGCACTTTACATTTAATTTCAACAGCCTTACACCACTGTCTTCGAACCAACAGAGGCTTATTTTATGCTTGCCGCCATGCGTAACACGGTCAGTGGCATCTTTGCCAAGATTTTATTATTCTTTCTTGTGGTTACCTTTGCGGTATGGGGCATTGGCGATATTGTACGTAGCGGCCCAACAAGCGGAGCATTGGTGCGTGTTGGTGAGAGCGATATTACGGCGCAGGAATTTGGCCGTGAGTTACAAATAGTCCAACGCAATGCGGGTGACTCTGTTCCACCGGAAATCTTGAATTCACCCATGCTGCGCCAACAAGTATTGGAACGCATGGTGCAGGCGCGTCTGATGGGCACGGTTAGTCATGAGATGGGGCTTGTAACCAGCGATAGATTAATTGCTAAATACACTAAAGAGAACCCCATGTTCCAAAATGTCGACGGAACATTTAATCCCGAAGCCTTCATGATGTATTTGAAACAAAGCCAGCAAAACGAAGTGACGTACCGCCAGCAGGTTAGTCAGGAAATCACGCAAGGCCTCTACACGCGCAGCGCTGAACTTGACCAACTTCCTATGCCTGAAGCCTATGCGAATCTTCTTGCACTTAACCTTGGCCAACAACGCCGTGCAAAGCTAATTACCCTCGCAGCAAAAGAGGATATTGCTATCGATGATGCAGCACTGAAAGCGTATTATACTACGCAAAAAGATACGCTCTATCTCCAACCCGAAACGCGCAGCATTCAGCTTGCGGTGATTGATAAAGACACCATCACAAAAGCAACTAAAGGTGATAGCGGCGCGTTTGAAGAGCTTGGCTATGCGGTGGAAGACGCGGTAGCTGCCGGTGCTTCACTTGAAGCAGCACTGAAAGCTGCGAAACTTTCTGCATCAGTTAAAACTCTTAACGTCACGGCAGAAGATGGTGGGTCTGAATTAGAAAAAGAAGCCATCACCCAAGGATTTACCTTGAATGAGGGCGAATCCTCGAGCTTGCTTAGCAGTAAGGATGGTGGGTATTACATGGTCGGTGTGAGCGCAGTAAACCCTGCTACGCCTAAACCATTTGATACTGTGAAAGACGACGTTGCCCGCCATTACCGCGAAGATAAAGGTGCGGAGCTTGCGAAAGAAAAAGCGCTGGAGCTTAAAAAAGCATTGAATAATGAAACAGAGCTTTCTGCGAAGTTAGCCGCCGCAGAATCTGCGGGTGCTAAACTGCACGATACAGCATTGCTTTCACGACCAGATGTGAAAACAAATAAGGATGTTCCCGAAGCATTGCATCACGGTATTTTCGACGCAGATAAGGGCGATGTAATTGGCCCAGTCGCCTTGGCTGATGGTGAGTATGCGCTGGCAATTGTTACGGAAATCACCGTACCCAAAGCTGCTGAAACGCCAGATAAGAAAGCTATTAACGCGATGCGCGCGCAGCTAAATAGCCAACTCTACGAGTTTTGGATGCGCGATGTGACAAAACGATACCCAGTGACTCAAGTAGGCGCCATGCCGGAGCCACAGCAATAACATGGTGATTGCCCCCACACGTGACGAGTTTATAGCGACGCACAAAGCGGGCACACGACAGGTGGTGTGGACAAAACTCGTCAGCGATTTGGAAACGCCCGTTTCCGCCATGCTGAAATTGCAGCATGAAAGCACACAAGCCTTCCTGCTTGAATCGGTGGAGGGTGGTGAAACGCGCGGGCGTTATTCCATCGTCGGTATCGACCCTGATTTAATGTGGCGTTGCATCGGCAACAAGCCTGAACTTTCCAAAACACCGCCGTTTCATGATGAAAGTTTTGAGCCATCATGGGATGACAGCTTAAGCTCGCTGCGCCAGCTCATTCAGTCGCACCGTATGGAGTTACCGGAATTCCTGCCGCCAATGGCTGCAGGCGTTATTGGCTATATGGGCTACGACATGGTGAAACTGATGGAGCGCCTGCCCGACACCAAACCCGATACTATTAATATCCCTGATGCATGTTTCATCCGCCCGCGCACGATGCTTATTTTCGATTCGGTGCATGGCGTTGTTTATATCGTGGCGCCCATTTGGGAAATAGATGGTGATGGTGCAAAAACATATAACGATGCCACCGCGCGTATCGAAAAGGTCGTGCGCTTGTTGCAAGGGCCGATTGACCAGCGAAATTACTATAAAGACGTGGCCGACACGGAGCCGAACTTCAAAAGCAACCTGACGCTAGATGAATATAAAGGACTCGTCACCAAGGCGCAGGAATACATTAAAGCCGGTGATATTTTTCAGGTCGTGTTGTCGCAGCGTTTCACGGCGGATTTTGATTTGCCGCCTATGGCACTGTATCGCGCACTGCGCCACCTCAACCCCTCGCCGTTCCTGTTCTATCTGAATTTCGGCGGTTATGCGTTGGTGGGTTCTAGCCCAGAAATTCTTGTGCGCCTGCGCGATAATATCGTCACCATTCGCCCCATCGCAGGCACCAGAATGCGCGGTAAAGACAAAGCAGAGGACTTGGCGTTGGAAAAAGAATTACTCGCCGACCCGAAAGAGCTTGCCGAGCACCTTATGCTGCTCGACCTTGGCCGTAACGACGTAGGCCGTGTCGCAAAACGTGGCGATGTGCGCGTGACTGAGCAAATGATTATCGAGCATTATTCGCATGTCATGCATATCGTATCGAATGTTGAAGGCGAATTGGCGGATGGGTTGGATGCGCTGAATGCACTCGCCGCAGGTTTCCCTGCGGGCACGGTTTCGGGCGCACCAAAAATCCGCGCCATGGAAGTGATTGACGAGTTAGAGCCCGAACGCCGCAGTTTTTATGCAGGTTGCGTGGGGTATTTCTCCGCCAATGGGTCAATGGATACCTGCATCACCCTGCGCACGGCGCTCGTGAAAGACGGTAAAGTCTATGCGCAAGCGGGCGGCGGCATCGTAGCAGACTCAGACCCCAAGGCGGAATATGAAGAGTCGATGAACAAAGCAAAAGCCGTCATGCGCGCTGCGGAACTAGCGAGGAAATTCGCATGAAAAACATCCTCCTCATCGATAACTATGACAGCTTTACCTATAACCTCGTGCACTACTTCAGCGAGTTGGGTGCAACTGTTGACGTGGTGCGCAACGATGCGATGAGCGTTACCGACATGATCGGCAAAAAGCCTCACGGCATTGTGCTTTCGCCAGGCCCCTGCACACCGAATGAAGCGGGTGTGTGCTTAGATTTGATTAAGCAGGCCGCAGGTAAAATTCCATTGTTCGGCGTGTGCCTTGGCCACCAAGCGATTGGCCAAGTATTTGGCGGCAAGGTGATTCGCGCGCCGTATGTGATGCATGGTAAAACGTCAAAAATGCACCACACGAACAAAGGCGTGTTCAAAGATATTCCGAATCCGTTCATTGCCACGCGTTATCATTCCTTGATTGTGGAGCGTGAATCACTGCCTGCTGATTTGGAAATCACTGCGGAGACGGAAGATAAGCTGATTATGGGCTTGCAGCACAAAACGCTGCCGATTCATGGCGTGCAATTCCACCCTGAATCCATTGCCTCCGAGCATGGACATAAACTGCTTAAGAACTTCCTCGACACGCTATGATTGACGCGCGCCAGTCCATGCGAGCGACCATCGGCGCGATGCTTGATGGCAGCACGGACGCGGCATCGGCCACTGAGTTTCTAACCGCGCAAACATTACACACTATCACGCCGGAACAACTTGCAGGCGCAGTGGACGCAGTGATGGAACGCGCCAACCCCTTCCCTACATTTGCGGATGCGGTAGATTGCTGTGGCACGGGCGGTGATGGCAAGCATACACTCAATGTTTCAACAGCAACCGCTATTGTGGTGGCTGCGTGTGGTGTGCAAGTCGCCAAACATGGCAACCGCGCCGTTTCGTCGCGCAGTGGCTCGGCGGATGTATTGGCAGCACTTAGCGTGAATATCGAGGCCTCCACCCAAACGCTGGAGCGTTGCTTGAGAGAAGTGGGCATTGCGTTTCTCTTTGCGCCGAATTTCCACCCTGGATTTGCGCGCATTGCGCCATTGCGTAAAGCAATTGGCACACGCACGATTTTCAATCTACTGGGCCCGCTGTGCAACCCTGCACATGTGAATCGCCAACTTATCGGCGTGTTCGATGCGGCACTGATTCCTACCTATACGGCGGCGTGCCAGCTACTTGGCCGCGAGAATGTTATGATTGTGCATGGCGAAGACGGGGTGGATGAATGCTCCATTAGCGCGCCGACACTTACCAATAC
>JBMOEL010000010.1:0-26239 GCA_049314715.1 Rickettsiales bacterium | reverse complement strand
CATGGATGAGTGGTTCCGTAGTAAAAATAATGAGCGTCTCGTGCGTGGTTCTGGCACGAGTGGCGGCGCGGGTGAACTGACCATTACCCTCAAAGAACGTATGCTGCAGCAAATGGTCGTGGTGCGTAACCGTGAGCTGGAGCGCTTAGAGCGTGGGCTTGGCTTCCTCGGCACAGCGGGCTCTTCGGCGCCATTTATTGGTCTGCTTGGTACGGTGATTGGTATTATGAACAGCTTCCGCGCGATTGCGGGTGCGCAAAATACGTCGCTCGCGGTGGTAGCACCTGGCATTGCGGAGGCGTTGCTGGCAACAGGCATCGGCCTGTTTGTGGCGATTCCTGCGGTGATCGCCTTCAATAAATTTAATGGTGAACTGAACCGTATGGCTGGAAAGCTTGAGGACTTCTCGATGGAGTTCCACACCCTGCTTTCACGTCAGCTGGAGAAGTAGGTCCTATGAACATTCAGCACATGAGAAACGCGATGAGAAAATATTGGCAAGGTGCAAGTGGTTTTTTGAGCGCGGTAGTGCGCACTACCGACGAGAAAAACTGCGCCGCAGATTGCCAATATTTTCCATCGTCCTACGGATTGCTGCAGAAACGGTGCTCTGCTGCGTTAAAATCCTTGAAAATAGCACCACTATTCCCGTCGGATTTCGCCTTGCATAGCACCGTTTCTGCTACGCAACGTTTTCATGCGGTGAATGTTCATAGGACCTAATATGGGTGCAAGTTTACCTGGTGGCGGCGGACGTCGCGGACGCAATAGCCGCTATGGTTCGGGCGGCTTCACGGAAATCAACGTGACTCCCTTTGTCGACGTGATGCTGGTACTGCTGATTGTGTTCATGGTGGCTGCGCCTATGATGACTTCGGGCGTGCAAGTGGACTTACCCAAAGCGCAAGCCACTCCCGTTGCTGGAACAGATGAACCGTTGAACGTAACCATTCGCCGCGATGGTTCGATTTTCATCCAAAACACGCAAGTGACGCTCGAGGAACTGGGGCCCAAGTTACAATCTGTCTTAGGTGAGAAAAAAGAAACCCGCATTTTCGTGCGCGGCGATACGTCGATAGATTATGGTAATGTGATGAAAGCGATTGGTACCATTAACGCCGCAGGTTTTACTAAAGTGGCGCTGCTGACCGACCAACCTGCCACAGCACCACGCCGTTAATGATGAGGGTGTGTGTTCGTTGAAAAACGCAGTTTGCACTATTCTGCCGGCATCCATCTCGGCGCATTCCTGATTGCCTTTTTTGGCTTTCCGAGCATTTTTGACCGTGAGTTGCCCGAACCGATGGTGCTGACAGTTGAAGTCGTGCCGATTGGCGCAATCACCAACCTTCCCTCGCAAGCCCCTTTCCAAATGGCAACAAGCGCCAACACCGCCAACACCTAAAAAGGTCGTACCCACGGTGAAGGAAAAAACCGAGCCTAAGCAAGAATTGCCAAAAGACGCGGTGCCGCTGCCAGATAAACCCGCCGAGAAAAAGAAGGAAGAGCCCAAAAAAGAAGAAGTGAAAGAAGATACGAAAAAAGAGGAAGAAGAGTTCGACGCGATTTTGAAATCGCTACAAGAGCAGGCCGAAGAAGAAGCAAAGCCAAAGGCAAAAGATAAAACGACAACGGAAGAAAATAAGACCAAATCCGACAAGCCTTATGACCCAACCGTTCCGCTTTCCATTAGCGAAAAAGACGCGATTCGTAGTCAATTCGTGAAATGTTGGCGTATGCCAGCGGGCGCAAAGAACGCTGACCAACTGGTGGTGAAAGTGCGCGTGCAAGTGAGCCAGACGGGCGAAGTAACCGAAGCACAACTGGCAAGCTCACAAATGGGTGAGTATCGCTCTGACCCCTTCTTCAAGGCCGCTGCTGATAGCGCCATTCGTGCGGTGTGGAAATGCTCGCCGTTGCAAAACCTACCTTCCGACAAATACGAAACATGGTCGGATATGGAATTGACCTTTGATCCATCCGAGATGCTTTATTAAAAAATGCTTCGGCCTCGCACACACCGTGCTCGCCTACGCGCCGCTTCGCGGGCTCATGGCTGACTCGCGCCTACTGGCACTCGAATAACGGGATATGATTCTCATTGCGCCCTTACGCGAATTGTCTATATAAGAGCGCAGCATTTATCGAGGTAACCCATGCGTCTTATTGCTCTTTTCGCTGCACTCATACTCACACCAGTTGTTGCTTCAGCACAGCTTAAAATCGACATTACCAAAGGTAACGTAGACCCACTGCCGATAGCGATTACGGGCTTTACGGGCGATACGGCCAATGGCGCGAGCATCGCGGCGGTGGTCTCGGCGAACCTTGAGCGTTCAGGCCTCTTCCGCCCGATTTCGTCTTCGGCGTTTATTGAGCAAGTTTCCAATGGCGACCAAGTGCCGCGCTTTGCCGACTGGCGCCAAATCAACGCGCAGGCGATTGTGACAGGCACGGTAACGCCGATTGGTGCAGACCGTTTGAAAGTAAGCTTCAGACTATGGGACGCGCTGGCCGAACAACAAGTGGCGGGTAAGGAATATAATACCTTCACGCGCAATTGGCGCCGTATCGCGCATCTGATTTCGGACGAGATTTATAAGCGCATGACCGGTGAGAATGGTTATTTCGATTCGCGCATTGTCTATGTATCGGAAACTGGCCCTGCGAACCGCAAAATCAAGCGCCTTGCGATTATGGACCAAGATGGTGAGAATCATAAATACCTCACCGATGGGCGCTCGCTGGTGCTGACCCCACGCTTCTCGCCCAACACGCAAGAGATTCTCTATATGTCCTATGCGGGTCGCCAACCGCGCGTATTCCTGCGTGATTTGCAAACTGGCCGCGAAGAAATGCTCGGTCGTTTCGACGGTATGTCGTTCGCGCCACGCTTCAATCACGACGGTTCACGCATGTTAATGTCGATCGCTAAAGGCGGTACGACCAATATTTTCGAGATGGATTTGCGTTCGCGCCAGATGCGCCAACTCACCAATGGTCGCGGCACGATTGATACTTCGCCAAGCTATTCGCCAGACGGCAGCAGAATTGTCTTCAACTCTGACCGTGGCGGCTCGCAGCAACTTTACACGATGGATAGCAATGGCGGTAACGTGCAGCGTATCAGCTTCGGTACAGGTAATTATGGCACACCTGTTTGGTCACCACGCGGTGATTTGATTGCCTTCACCAAAATCTCGGGCGGCCAGTTCTATATTGGCGTCATGCGTTCGGACGGTTCGGGTGAGCGCCTGCTTACCCAAAGCTGGCTCGATGAAGGCCCAAGCTGGGCACCCAATGGCCGCGTATTGATTTTCAGCCGTGAATTCCCAAGCCGTGCTGGCACGCGCGCGCGCCTCTATTCGGTGGATATTACGGGCCATAATCTGCGCGAAGTCATTACGCCGACAGACGCGTCTGATCCCGCATGGTCGCCACTTCTGCCGATGTAATGCTATTCTTGAGTGCGAGGGAACGCTTTGTTCCCTCGTGACTCCCTCCGCCGCCATCGCGGCTCGCGCAGCTGCGGCGCTACGCATGTCGCTACGCTAGTTTTGAGCATTTCGCACTACTGTTGCAAAAATATCGCATCTTTGTGGTATTGATGCTTCCTGCCAAAAAACGCTTTAGCGCCCCTTGCCTTTTGCGACTGAGTATGCCACATCACGTGCATCCCAACCTCGCGTTGGAATAAAACATTGATTTACATAGATTTATCAGGAGATTAAAATGAAAAAGACGACTGCATTGGCCCTCGTGTCATCGCTGTTTTTGCTCGCTGCATGTGATTCCGCTGGTACCGATTCAGGTGCTGCAGGCGGCGCTGGTGGCGCAGCTGGTACCGGCACCGGTATCCTCGGTACGAACGCTGACGGCGTAAGCGTTGGTGATCGCGTATACTTCGACTACAACAGCTCAGTAGTAACGGCTGAAGGTCAAGCGACCCTCGACAGCCAAGCTCAGTGGCTCAAGCAAAATGGTAGCGTAAACGTTGCTATCGAAGGTCACTGCGATGAGCGCGGTACCCGTGAGTACAACATTGCGCTCGGTGAGCGTCGTGCAGCTGCTGCGAAGAGCTACCTCGTAGGTCTTGGCGTAGATGCAAGCCGCATCTCGACCATCTCGTATGGTAAAGAGCGTCCAGCTGTGGTTGGTCATGACGAGTCGTCATGGTCGCAAAACCGCCGCGGCGTGACCGTAATCGCGAACTAATTCGTTCCGCGAATCGAAACGAAAACCCGCTAGGTGAAAACCTAGCGGGTTTTTTGTTGTCTTGCCACCCTCCCCAAAACTTGCTAACTCAGGCGCATACGGAGAGTTTATGCGTAAACTGATTGTGATTGCTTTGCTTTTTATCGCCCCCACCGCGCCTGTCTGGGCGCAGGATATGGCGTCGATGGCGGATCGTATGGCGCGTCTGGAGCGTGACATCACCTTCCTGCAACGCCAGATTTATCAAGGCGGCGCGAAAGCTGACCCGGCTGCTGCGCCTTCCATGAATGCTGCGCAATCACAGGTACAATTTACACAAGTGCAAGAAGAAATGCGCCAACTACGTGGTCAGTTCGAACAAGTGCAATATGTGAATGCGCGTTTGCAGAGCGAACTGAAACAACTCTCCGATGATATGGATTTCCGTCTGCAAGCGATTGAGAAACAGCTCGCTGAACAGCAAGCAGCAGATGAAGAATCTGGTGACGAAGATGAGACTACGAATGAAGATGCTGCGAGTGAAGAGGAAGCAGTGGAAGCTGAGCCGGCGCGCCCTGAAGATAATCCCGCACAATATGAACCAGGTGCCGCGAATGATACCCCTACGCCATCGCCCAAAAAATTTGAAAATGCCAGCGCTCACTATTCCTATGCATTCAAGCTGATGAATGACCGCAAGTTCGCCGAAGCAAGTAAGAGTTTTGAGAGTTTTGTAAAAAAATATCCCAAAGATCCCCTCGCCCCCAATGCCTATTACTGGCTAGGCGAAAGCTACTATGTGCGTTCGCAATATGCGAAGGCAGCCGAGGGTTTTCGCAATGGGTTTGAGGCAGCACCGAAAGGTCAGAAGGCGCCAGATAACTTGCTAAAATTATCCATGTCGCTGGGTGGTTTGAAGCGTAATGATCAGGCCTGTATCGTTCTCAAACAACTTATCAGCAAGTATGGCAACCGCGCGCCCGATGCTCGCACCAAAGCGCAGCGCGAATACGGCAAGTTGAAGTGCAAGTAAACGCGCTGTTTACGCCACTTGGTCCTTTCGAACCTCACCCTCATCTTGCGGTTGCACTCTCTGGTGGTGCGGATAGTACCGCTTTGTTAATGCTTGCGCGTGAATGGGTAGAACCTCTTGGTGGGAATGTATCCGCACTAATCGTCGATCATCGTTTGCGCGAGGATTCAACCCGCGAAGCGCAAGAAGTCGCTGCGCGTATGGACGCCATTATCCTCACGCCTGAGCATCACGATGGTTCCAATAACCTTCCCGAACGTGCCCGTGAGTGGCGCTATGATGCGCTTACCGCATGGTGCCGCGCTAATAATGTCTTGCATCTACTCGTCGCCCATCATGCGGATGATCAGGCAGAAACTGCCGCGCTACACATGGCGCGCGGCCATACAGAAGATGGGGCCAGCGCTATGGCGGCCGTGAGTATTCGTGATGGTGTGCGCATTGTGCGCCCTCTACTGAATATCCGAAAATCTGCACTCATCGATTATTTGCAGGCGCACGCCGTGCGCTGGGTGGAAGACCCCACGAACGCCAATCTTACCTTCACACGCAATGCGATTCGCCACGCGATGACGGAGGAGGAGCATACGCGTCTAATCGCAATAGCACAGCACCAAGGGCGCGCGCGTGCAGAGCGTGACACCTGCTTTGCGAAAGCCGCTGCCTCTATCGCGCAGGTGAGCGAAGAACATATCACCCTAGACATGGCGGCGTTACTGGCGTTACCGCAATCCCTCGCCACGCGCGTATTGGCTGATAGCCTATGTACCGTTAGTGGTTCCCATACGCGCCCACGCAAACATGAAACAGAGGGTCTTTTTGTTCGGATTCAGGAAACTGGTTTTTCCAAGGCCACTTTGAAGCATTGTATCATTGAAAAACGTGGCGCTACACTCCATATAACACCTGAGCATAGCGAAAACACAGATAGGCAGGCGTCAAAACCGCTTGCTGCCAGCCCATTTTGGTGGTTAGATTCGCCGCCGCATTCATAAGGATTTTATGCCTCCACTCGCCAAAAATATTTTGCTCTGGGCCGGTATTCTGATTGCCGCCTTGTTGGTTGTGAACCTTATACAAGGCCCGCAAGATGCGTCGGAGGGCGGCGCACGACTCTCCTATAGTGAGTTCATTAGCAGAGTAGAATCGGGTGAAGTGGCGGATGTGATGATTCGCGACTCGCGCGAAGAAGGCACGATGATTCAGGGCCATTTCAATAATGGTGAGAGCTTCGCCCTGCAGGCGATTAACGACCCTGAACTGGTGAGCACCTTACGCGCCGCCAATGTAAAAATCGCCGCGGCACCAAGCAATTCAGGCATGAACAACTTCTGGAACATGCTGCTTTCTTCATGGCTGCCCTTCCTGATTTTGATTGGTGTATATGTCTTCTTCATGCGCCAGATGCAAGGCGGCAAAGGCGGTGGTGCCATGGGATTTGGCAAGTCACGCGCGCGTCTGCTCACTGAACATGGAGACCGCGTTACGTTTGACGATGTGGCGGGCATTGACGAAGCGAAAGAAGAGCTTTCCGAAATCGTGGACTTTCTTAAAAACCCACAAAAATTCCAAAAACTGGGCGGAAAAATTCCGCGTGGCTGTTTGCTGGTTGGCCCTCCTGGTACCGGTAAAACTTTGTTGGCGCGAGCGATTGCGGGCGAAGCGGGCGTTCCGTTCTTTAGCATTTCAGGTTCGGATTTTGTGGAAATGTTCGTCGGCGTGGGCGCAAGCCGCGTGCGCGATATGTTTGAACAAGGCAAAAAATCAGCGCCCTGCATTATTTTCATCGATGAGATTGATGCCGTAGGTCGCCATCGTGGCGCAGGGCTTGGCGGCGGTAATGACGAGCGCGAGCAAACTCTCAACCAATTACTCGTCGAGATGGATGGATTCGAAGAAAATCAAAGCGTGATTTTGATTGCTGCTACCAACCGTCCTGACGTGCTTGACCCTGCGCTGCTGCGCCCTGGCCGTTTTGACCGCCAGATTGTGGTTCCGAATCCTGATATTGAGGGGCGCACCAAAATTCTCAATGTACACATGAAAAAAGTTCCCCTCGCGCCAGATGTCGATGCAAAAATCATCGCACGCGGCACACCTGGATTTTCGGGTGCTGACCTTGCCAATCTCGTGAATGAGGCAGCATTGCTTGCCGCGCGCCAAGATAAAAAAGTCGTGACGATGCGCGAGCTTGAAGCCGCCAAAGATAAGGTGATGATGGGTGTGGAACGCAAATCGATGGTGATGAGCGACGAAGAGAAAAAGATGACGGCGTATCACGAAGCGGGGCACGCGGTGGTCGCCATGCATTGTGCGGCGAGCGACCCGATTCATAAAGCCACCATTATTCCACGCGGCCGCGCGTTGGGGATGGTGATGCGCTTGCCGGAGTCCGACAAAATTTCCTATAAGCGCGAGAAGATGATTGCCGATCTTGCCGTCGCCATGGGTGGTCGTGTGGCGGAAGAGCTGATTTTCGGGCACGACAAAGTATCTTCTGGTGCATCGTCGGACATTCAGTACGCAACCAAACTATCGCGGGCGATGGTTACGGAATGGGGATTGAGTGATACGCTTGGGCCGATTCATTACGGCCAGCAAGATCATGGCGAACCGTTCCTTGGCCAAAACATCACGCGTCATAGCACCACGTCGGAAGCAACGGCAGCGGCGGTGGATGCAGAGGTGAAGCGCATTGTAACAGAAGCCCATGCGGCGGCGACGAAGCTTCTTACCGATCACCGCGATCAATTAGAAATCGTTGCCAAAGCGCTGCTCGAATTTGAAACGCTAAGTGGCGATGAGATTGCCCAGCTCATGAAAGGCGAGACACTTACACGCCCTGACCCTGAAGCGAGCGCGAAAAAACCGGTTAAATCGTCACTGCCCTCCAAGCGCAAAAAAGACGAGAGCGACGGCGATAGCGGTGAACAAACCACGACGATTCACTAGTATTTAGTTCGCTCAAGCGCCGCTGAGGCTTACCTCCTCAACGGAGGTCGATGCGTCGGTTATTATCACTGAATATTTCAATTGATTTCGTTGCGCCTAAGCGCACATGGTGTAAATAGCGCTCATGACTCCTCGTAAACTTTTTGGAACTGATGGCATTCGCGGCACCGCGAACCAACACCCTATGACGGCGGAAATCGCCCTTAAGGTGGGTATGGCGGCTGGGCGTTTTTTTAATCGTGGCGACCATCGTCACCGCGTGGTGATTGCCAAGGATACGCGCCTTTCCGGTTATATGATTGAAAACGCCCTCACCTCTGGCTTTCTCTCGATGGGCATGGATGTGCTGTTATTCGGCCCATTGCCGACCCCTGCGGTGGCCTTCCTGACGCGCGCAATGCGTGCAGATATCGGCGTGATGATTTCGGCATCGCATAATCCGTATGCGGATAATGGCCTCAAATTGTTTGGCCCAGATGGATATAAACTCTCAGACGAGATCGAGCGTGAAATTGAGCTCATGATGCAGGGCGACTTGAGCAAGCATCTTGCGGCGCCTGGCAAAATTGGTCGCGCGAAACGTATCGATGATGCACCGGGTCGTTATATTGAATTAGTAAAATCGACTTTCCCAAAACATCTGCGCCTTGATGGGCTCAAAATCGTCATGGATTGTGCGAATGGTGCGGGCTATCAGGTTGGGCCTGTTATTTTGTGGGAGCTTGGTGCCCATGTCATCAAAATCCACAACGAGCCGAATGGTTTCAATATCAATGAGAAGTGCGGCTCAACCCATCCTGAGTCATTGGTTGCCGCTGTAAAGCGTGAGAAGGCGCACCTCGGCATTGCACTTGATGGTGATGCGGATCGTTTGCTGATGGTCGATGAGAAAGGTAATGTGATTGATGGTGATCAGTTGATGGCGATGATTGCCGTGCAATGGCAAAAAACAGGTGAGCTTAAAGGTGGCGGGATTGTCTCAACTCAGATGAGCAATCTGGGTCTTGAGCAATTCCTTGAGAAAAAGAAACTGAAACTGCATCGCACAAAAGTGGGTGACCGCTATGTGATGGAGCAGATGCGCAAAGGCGGCTGCAATATCGGCGGCGAACCTTCGGGCCATATTATCTTGAGCGATTATTCAACTACAGGGGACGCGCTGATTGCCGCACTACAGGTGCTGGCTTTGTTAGTCGAAGATGGCAGAGTGATGAGCAAAGCCTCAAAAATATTCACGCCGGTGCCGCAAGTGCTGAAGAATGTGCGCTATGCTGGTGGCAACCCGCTGAAAGAAAAAAACGTGGAAGCAGCGATTAAAGACGCGGAAGAAACCTTAGGTAAAAAAGGGCGCGTATTTGTGCGCGCATCCGGCACGGAACCACTGATTCGTGTGATGGTCGAAGGTGATGACCACAAAAAAATCAGTAAAATCGCTGACAGCATCGCGAGCACCATTCAATCCAAAAAACGTGCCTAATGCTGCCTCGCGTTCTTATCATCGCAGGTTCTGATTCCGGCGGTGGTGCGGGCATTCAAGGCGACATTAAAACCGTGACCTGTATGGGCGGTTATGCGGCCACGGCCATTACCGCACTCACCGCACAAAACACGCTAGGTGTGTTTGGTATTCATGCCGTGCCAGATGATTTTATTGCGCAGCAAATTGATTTGGTACTGAGTGATATCGGCGCGGATGCCATCAAAACTGGCATGCTGCATTCAGCGTCGGTGATTGATATTATCGTAAAGCATCTGCCCAAAGAGATTCCACTGATCGTTGATACGGTGATGGTCGCCAAGGATGGCTCGTCACTGCTGGAAGCATCGGCAATCGATGCGCTCAAAGCTAAACTCATCCCCCGCGCGCGCATCATTACACCGAACATCCCCGAGGCGGAGCTGCTACTGGGCCGTAAAATCCCCAATGCGGCGGCCATGGAGCAGGCGGCGCATGATTTGCTAAAACTTGGCTCGCATGCTGTATTGCTGAAAGGCGGACATTTAGAAGGCAATGAAGTCACTGATATTCTTATTGAAAATGGCACTATAACGAAATATTCCAGCCCACGCATCATTACCCGCCACACCCATGGCACAGGCTGTACGCTGGCTTCGGCGCTGGCAACGGGTATTGCGCAGGGATTGGCGCTACCAAAGGCGGTTTCGCAGGCGCGGGCTTATGTGTTGGAAGCCTTAAACCATGCGCCCAACCTTGGTAAGGGTCATGGCCCCCTCGGCCATAATTGGAAATTGACCGAAAAACCGCTTGCCAAAGCCAACTCCTAGGTCTATCAACCCGCCTCCATACTCAAGGAGCATGTTATGGCACGCAAAGGCATTCACCCCGACTATCACACGATCACGATCGCGATGTCGGATGGCACGAAATATGAAACGCGTTCGACCTACGGTAAAGAAGGCGACACGCTGACCTTGGACGTAGATCCGCTGACGCACCCAGCATGGGTTGGCGGCGTGAACCTGCGTAAAACGGGTCGCTTGGAGAGCTTCAATAACCGCTTCGGCGCGATTGCTTCCATCAACAAAAACCCAGATGGTTCGGCTGGCACCGCCGCTGCTCCTAAAGAAGCGAAAAAAGCACCCGCTGCGAAGAAAGAAAAGAAAGCGTAAAGCTTCTTTTTCTTTTCAACTGAAGAACGCTTCCGCTTTTGCTTTGACGCTGCCGCGCTTATCGATTTCCGCTTTGACGCGGGCAATTTCTGCATCAAGCTCTACGAGATATTCTTGCATCTGTGCAACCGAGGCTTCGCTAATGTTGCGCGGAAACACCGACTCGGGCTTCGGTTTGGCAGGAGCATCATCTAGGAACATAAAAAGTCTCGTCTTTATAGGTTATTATTTCTAGACTCACTATCATTCTTGTCATTCCCGCGAAAGCGGGAATCTAGTCTTTCTGGATTCCCGATGAAGCTGCGTTCCCTCGCTGCGCTTCGGACTCCGCTAACTCGAGAATGACAAAAAGGAAAGCCATGCTGAATTCACGCAAAAAAATCACCCCGCATTTTATGCGCGCGTTGGAGATATTAAATCCCGGCGAGGATGGCGCGTTGGTCATGACGCATGAAATGCCGCGCCCTGAACCTTCCCCTACGCAGATGCTTATTCAGATAGCCTATGCGGGCATTAACCGTGCGGATAGTTTGCAAAAACTCGGTAAATATAAAGCGCCTGAGGGCGCATCGCCCCTACCTGGTCTTGAGGTGTCGGGCATTATTACGGCGGTGGGTGAGAAAGTCGTAGGCTGGAGCGTTGGCGAAAAAGTCTGCGCGCTGGTCGATGGTGGTGGATATGCCGACTATGTAGCGGTCGAAGCAGCGCATACCCTACCCCTACCCGCGCGTTTGAATTTGGAAGAAGCAGCCACCCTGCCCGAAGCCTGCGCTACCGCGTGGATGGCGCTGGTCTGGGAAGGCCATGTGAAAGCCGGTGAGCGCGTGCTCATTCACGGCGGAGCAAGCGGTATTGGCGTCGTGTTGGTACAGGTGGCTAAGGCTATTGGGGCTGAAGTATATAGCACCGCGGGTACCGCAGAAAAATGTGCGTTGCTTGCAAAATTGGGCGTAACAGCGATTGATTACACCACGAATGACTTCGCGCAGGAGCTTCAGAAACTCACGAAAAATCAGGGTGTGGATGTGATTATCGACACGCTGGGTGCACCCCATCTGGCAACCCATTTAGGGCTTTTGCGCAAAGGCGGGCGACTAGTGAGCCTTGGGTTCCTGCAAGGCAGTCACGCAGAAAACATCAAAATGGGTACACTGCTCACCAAACATCTATGCTGGTCTGGCGCGACGCTGCGCGGCCAAAGCCCTGCCGCCAAAGCCGAATTGATGGACGCGGTGCGCCTGAGGATATGGCCGTATCTGGCTTCAGGTAAAATTATCCCCGTGATAGACTCCGTCTTCCCTTTCGAAGAAGCCAATGCTGCCCATAAACGCATGGAAGAACGCTTGCATTGTGGGAAAATTCTACTAGAAGTGGCTTCCCCCGCGAGCGGGGCGAATTGAGGAGAGAGACATGGCCTACCCACTTATGCCTAAAGGCACTGCTGTTTGGTTGCTGGATAATACCACGCTGAGCTTCGAGCAAATCGCTGATTTCTGCGGCATGCACCCGCTTGAGATTCAAGGCATCGCGGATGGCGAAGTCGCCGCTGGCATTAAAGGCCAAGACCCATTGCTGATGGGTGAGCTTGAAAAAGAAGAAATTGAAAAAGCGGAAAAAGACGAGGGCTACCGCATGAAATTATCCGAGCGTGCCAAAAAACACGCGGTGTTGGAAAAGGCAAAAAAAGGCGCGCGCTACACGCCGATTGCTCGCCGTCAGGACAAGCCAGAGGCGATTCAATGGATCATCAAATATCATCCCTATATTCCTGATTCACAAATCGTAAAATTGATTGGTACGACGAAAAAAACCATTGAGTCGATTCGTGGCCGTTCGCATTGGAACATCAACAACATCAAGGCGAAAGATCCTGTGTTGCTTGGCCTTTGCATGCAGACTAAGCTGGATGCGGTGGTGAATAAATTCCGCCCTGCGGATGCGAAGCCGATTGTCGTTGAAACGTCGGAAGACGACGCGGCGTAAATGAGCGCGCAAGACGCACTCTTAAGCATTATCGATACGATTCCCTCAACACGCCTTTTGTGCGTGGGTGATGTCATGCTTGATCGCTTTATGTATGGGCATGTGGATCGCATTTCGCCTGAAGCTCCAATCCCCGTATTCACCATGGAAAAAGAGTCGCGCATGTTGGGTGGTGCTGGGAACGTGGTACGTAACCTCCTATCGCTTGAGGCAGAAGCGACCTTTGTTTCGGTGATTGGTGACGATTCGGTGGGCAAGCAGCTCACGGGTCTGGTCGGCGCTGAGAAGCACCTTGTACCCTATTTGATTACAGAGAGCGGTCGCGTCAGTACCAAGAAAACGCGTTATGTAGCGAGTGGTCAGCAATTGCTGCGCTCGGACCATGAAACCAAGAATAACTTGCGCGACACAACAGCTGCACAATTATTGCAAACCATTGTGAGTGAAATCACCACGCATCAGGCAGTGATTCTTTCTGACTATGGCAAGGGCGTGCTGACTGCTGCCGTGGTGCGCGCGACGATTGATGCAGCACTCGCGGCTAAGGTTCCCGTTTTTGTGGATCCCAAGCAACGTGATGTTTCGATTTACGCTGGCGCAACCGTGCTTAGTCCCAACCTCAAGGAACTTGCGTTGACGATTGGCGTAGACGGATTTGCGTCCGACGAGGCGATAGTCGGTGCAGCACAAACCTTATGCACACAACATCAGTTTGCTTATGTACTCGTCACACGCGGTAAAGACGGTATGACACTTGTTAATGCTCAAGGTCTTGTCGAACATATCCCCGCTAATGCACGTGAGGTGTTTGATGTTTCAGGTGCGGGCGATACAGCGATTGCAACGCTTGCTGCGGCCTATGCTGCAGGGGGCGACATGGCGCATGCAGCACAGCTTGCCAATCTTGCTGCGGGTGTTGTGGTTGGGCGACTTGGCACCGCGGTGGTTTACCGAAGTGATTTAACGACGGCGCTTTACACGACACAGGCGCTCGCCCATCAGCAAAAGATTTTGCCACTACATTATGCGCAAGACATGGTGACAAGCTGGAAACGCGATAAACTCAGCGTCGGATTCACGAATGGGTGTTTTGATATTATGCATGCAGGTCATGTGAGCTTGCTGCAAGATGCAAAGGCGCGCTGCGACAAGCTGGTGATTGGTCTGAATACTGATGCGTCGGTCAAACGCTTGAAGGGTGAATCGCGCCCTGTGAATCACGAATTAGATCGCGCAACATTACTTGCTGCACTTAGCATGGTCGATTTGGTGGTGCTTTTTGATGAAGATACACCACTTAAGTTACTTGAAGCGTTGAAACCTGACGTTTTGATGAAGGGTGCCGATTATACTAAAGAGCAAGTTGTGGGCTGGGAATTGGTAGAATCTTACGGGGGCAAGGTAGCATTACTGCCCTTGAAGCAAGGCTACAGCACGACAAACATCATACGGAAAGCCTCAGGTTCCGCGGCTTGAGTTGTATTCACGACACAGGCTCTACCTATAAGTGCACCTATTCCATGCAGGGTTGAAAGAAATCTAGTTGCCTTTTCATAGGATTAGGCGCTAAATCGTATGCATATTCATTTAGGAGTCTCCCATGCGTCGTCAACATCAAAAAGGTTTTACCCTCGTAGAGCTTGCTATCGTGCTCGTTATCATTGGTCTTATCGTGGGCGGTGTGCTCGTGGGGCAAGACTTGATTAAAGCCGCAACTGTGCGATCAACATTGAGTGACATTGAAAAGTATAACGCCGCAGCAACGACATTCCGTAACAAATACGCGGGTCTGCCCGGAGACCTTCTGGCTAACAACGCAACTCAATTTGGTTTGCTTACTGCAACGGGTCGTGATGGCACGGCAGGCCGTGGGGACGGTAACGGTCTCGTTGAAGGCTGCGCGGCAGCTGCAACAACTGCGGGCTGTGAAACAGCGCTCTTCTGGGTTGACCTGAGCACGGCAGCACTGATTCCACAAAACTTATCGACCTATGCGTCTGCAACGACGGTGATTCCAGATATCACCAGCATTGCAACTATGTCGGGTTACTTCCCAACCCAAAAAGTTCGCCAAGGTACCTTTGCGTATGTCTATCCCGTTTCTGGTCGTAACCACTTCATTATCTCTACCATCACCACAGGTGGCGGTACGGGTACAGTGACTGCTGGACCAGGTATAACTCCAGGCGAAGCACGCTCAATGGACGAGAAACTTGACGATGCATTACCAGCTACTGGTGTCGTACAGGCAGTATCTGCCTTAGCAACGGTCGATGCAGGTGCTGCAGCCGCAACGGGTGTGTGCGTGAACAGCACGCCAGCGCCTGACACCTATAACGTCGGCACGGCATTCGTTGATGAAATCAACTGCCGCGTACGTCTGCGTGCATCGTTCTAATTAGGAGCAGCCTCACCATGCGTTCTCGCCATCAAAAAGGCTTTACCCTCGTAGAGCTTGCTATCGTACTCGTTATCATTGGTCTTATCGTGGGTGGTGTGTTAGTAGGGCAAGACTTGATTAAAGCCGCAACTGTGCGCTCTACACTCAGCGATATTGAGAAGTATAATGGCGCTGCCACTACATTTCGCAATAAATATGCAGGCCTTCCGGGCGACCTTCTCTCAAGCAATGCGACTCAATTTGGGTTGCTGACTGGTACGGGCCGTGATGGCACGGCGGGTCGTGGTGATGGTAATGGTCTTATTGAAGGCTGTGCGGCGGCTGCAACGGCAGCTGGCTGCGAAACCGCACTTTTTTGGGTTGATTTGAGCACTGCAGCGCTGATTCCACAAAACTTGTCGACCTATGATGCTACGGCAACGGCCGTACCTAACATTACCAGCATCGCGACCATGTCGGGTTACTTCCCAACCCAGAAAGTTCGTCAAGGTACATTTGCGTATGTCTATCCCGTTTCTGGTCGTAACTTCTTCATCCTTTCCACCATTACGACAGCGGGTGGCGCGGGTGCCGTTACACCGGGTGCTGGTTTAACAACAGGCGAGTCCCGATCGATTGACGAGAAGTTGGACGATGCCTTGCCAGCTACGGGCGTAGTGCAGGCTGTTTCTGCCTTAGCAACGGTTGATGCGGGCGCTGCTGCTGGAACAGGTGTCTGCGTGAATAACGGCGTAACACCAAATACCTACAACGTCGGCACAGCATTTGTTGATGAGATTAACTGCCGCGTACGTTTACGCACGTCGTTCTAAATCGAACGAGTACATTAAAATCAACGCCGCGGCTTATCCCCGCGGCGTTTTTTATTGGAGGCTTTGATGGCACACGTTCAACTCTTATATGTCACCGCGCCAACACGCGACGTAGCGGCTTCTATTGGCCGCGCTTTAGTCGAGGAACACTACGCAGCCTGCGTCAACATCCTCGGCGCGATTGATTCGATCTATCGTTGGGAGGGCGTGCTGACAGAAAGCCAAGAAGTGGCACTCCTCGTCAAAACCAGCAGTGCGCGGGCGGAAGCAGCGATTGCGCGTATCAAGACCTTACACCCTGCTCAATGCCCTGCTATCCTCGTCCTACCTGTGAATGGCGGATATGCCCCATTTTTGGATTGGATAGAGTCAGAAACAAGTGCTTGAATTTGTGATTGATTGCCTAAAAACTCTGGTATATGAACGCCTCCTGCCTGTGTTGGGGCGTCGCCAAGCGGTAAGGCATCGGTTTTTGGTACCGACATCCTAGGTTCGATCCCTAGCGCCCCAGCCATTTCAGAAAGCACTCCAAGGTGCTTTCTCAAATGGCTTGTGGTGAGTAGTGTCGCGCATCGTTCACCCGACGCTTAACGAGCACAGCGAGTTTAGCAAGGGCGCACAGGCGAAGCCGAGCACATCCCTAGCAACTTTTCTGGAGAAGTATGATGACCACCAATAAAGACGTACTGAAAGCCCTTGAAGCCGTTTACACCTCACTGCACGCAGACAATGAAGGTCTTGACGCACGTATCGTCGAACTGAAAACGGTGCTTCATGCTGCAGGCGAAAAATCAATTCTGGTTGAGCCAACCAAATTACCGCAAAACAACCGCCAAGGTCGCAAGATGTTACAGACCTATTTCAAGAAGCGTGGCGTGGTCGTTGAATTCCCCAAAATCGCTAATGAATAAAGTCGAGCGCCCCATCACCGACAATCTGCACAGCGAGTGCTGCGAGCAGCAATCCCAGAATACGTGACAAGACAATACGGCCTGTGGTGCCGAGCAGCTTGTCGATACGGTCTGCCATCAAAAACACCGCTAAGCATGAGCCCATCGTCACGGCTATCACTGCGGTGAGGCCAACCCATGCCAAGATACCTTCAGCATGGCCTGCTTGAACAATCGTTGCGGTAATCGCCCCCGGCCCTGCCATCAAGGGCATGGCAAGCGGGAACGCCGCGATGTTTTTCGGATGGTCATGTTCGATGACCGATTCAGCGGAATTCGATTTACGCTGTTCGCGTTTTTCAAAGACCATTTCAACCGCGATGTAGAACAACAATATGCCACCCGCAATGCGGAAGGCGGGCATCGTGATGCCTAGCGCAGATAATACCATTTCACCTGTTACCATCACTACTAGCAATATACAGGTCGCAATCAGCACGGACTGGTAAGCAATTTGCTTACGCTGTGCGGCGCTAAACCCTGCCGTAAGCCCCAAAAAGATGGCGGCGAGCCCTGGTGGGTCAACAGCCACAAACAGGGTTGCAAAGGCGGTTTTGATGAATTCTAGTTCCATCTGACCCAGATAGTTGAGTTTTGTGCGCTCTGGAAGATAAAATTACTGGATTCTTGCGGGAATCTACGGTAGGTGCAGCGCAACAAAAATGGATGGCTAGACTTATGCAACTTAGAAATATCGCAATTATTGCTCACGTTGACCACGGCAAAACCACGTTGATTGACGTGATGTTGCGTCAAGCAGGCACCTTCCGCGACAACCAAAAGGTTGAAGAGCGCGTGATGGACTCCAACGATCTGGAGAAAGAGCGCGGTATTACCATTCTCGCGAAATGCACCAGTATTCAATGGAAAGACACACGCATCAACATCATCGATACTCCTGGCCACGCGGACTTTGGCGGCGAGGTCGAGCGTATCTTGGGGATGGTGGACGGCGTATTGGTTCTGGTGGATGCAGCCGAAGGCCCCATGCCACAGACCAAATTCGTACTCATGAAAGCATTGGCGCTTGGTTTGCGCCCGATTGTTGTCATCAACAAAGTGGATCGCCCTGATGCGCGCGTCGATGAAGTATTGAACGAGGTGTTCGACTTATTCGTTGCTTTAGAAGCAAATGATGCACAGCTCGACTTCCCTATCATTTACGCGTCAGGCCGCAATGGCTGGGCAGTGAAAGATTTGAATGACCCACGCGAGAACCTCCATATCATTATGGACGAAGTGGTGCGTTATGTGGAAGAGCCTAGCGTTGATAAGGATGCAACTTTTGCATTCCTCGTTACACTCATTGAATCGGACAACTTCTTGGGTCGCGTACTCACCGGTAAGATTGAAAGTGGCGTGGCGAAGGTCGGTATGCCGGTGAAAGGCATGCGCCTTGATGGCACGATTATCGAACAAGGCCGTATCACCAAGCTCCTGTCATTTGATGGCATTGAGCGCAACCCCGTGAATGAAGCAGAGGCTGGTTCCATCGTCTCGATTGCAGGTCTCACCGAGACCACCGTGGCCGACACGGTAGGTGCGATTGAACTCCAATCACCACTACGCGCGATTCCGATTGATCCGCCAACCATGGCAATTACCATTGGCGTGAATGACTCACCACTCGCTGGTACCGAAGGCACGAAAGTAACCTCACGCATGATTCGCGACCGCCTGTTCAAAGAAGCAGAAAGCAATGTTGCTATCACCGTGAAAGAAACCGAGCGCGCCGATGCGTTTGAAGTCGGTGGCCGCGGCGAATTACAGCTTGGTGTATTGATTGAGACGATGCGTCGTGAAGGCTTCGAGCTTTCCGTATCGCGCCCACGCGTTCTGTTTACTGCCGACGAAGTGGGCAATCGCCTTGAGCCTATCGAGGAAGTGCAAGTCGACGTGGATGAAGAACATTCTGGCGTGGTGGTTGAAAAGCTATCCTTGCGCAAAGGCAATATGACCGACATGCGCCCATCTTCAGGTGGTAAAGTGCGTATCAAGTTCCTGATTCCTGCTCGTGGCATGATTGGGTATCAAGGTGAATTCATGACCGATACGCGCGGTTCAGGCGTATTGTCACGTATTTTCCATGGCTATGCGCCTTATAAGGGTGACATTCCGGGTCGTCGCAATGGTGTGTTGATTTCTAACGCATCGGGTGTGGCAGTAGAATACGCGCTATGGAACCTTGAAGATCGCGGCTTCCTCATCATTCCAGCAGGCGTAAAAATCTATGCGGGCATGATTATCGGCCAGCACTCGCGCGATAATGACCTTGAAGTGAATGCGCTGAAGGCAAAGCAGCTCACTAACATTCGTACGACATCAAAAGACGAGGCGGTGAAACTAACACCACCTCGCGTTCCAACGCTTGAGCAAGCGATTGCTTACATCGAAGAAGATGAGTTGATGGAAGTGACGCCAAAAAATATTCGCTTGCGCAAGAAAGAGCTCGATCCTAATGAGCGCAAAAAAGCCGAGCGTGCACGCGAAGCAGCAGCGAGCTAGCATTTTAATGCTTCGGACATCGGCATACTGCCTAGTCGTTGACGCATAGCTATTCTAGCTATTTGCCTCTCTCCGCTTCGCTTCGAGTCGCGCCGCGCTGCGGGCTCATGGCTGACTCGGTTCTGCTGAACCTCGAATAACGGTAAATTACAACGCCCGTTCCATATCGCGGTGGGGAATACCTGCTTCCAGATATTCATCACCGATAATTTTGAACTTCAGTGACGTATAAAATGGTATGGCCTGTTCTTGTGCAGCGAGCACCATTTTTCCTGCTTTGGATTCTTTGCGAATATGCGCGATGATGTGTTCCATCAGTGCCTTACCCAATCCCTTAGCGCGATGAGGTTTACGAATCGCAACGCGTTCAATTTTTACTTTGCCATCGAGATAACGGATACGCCCAGTGCCAACGGGCGCGCCACCTGCTTTAATCAGGAAATGGATTGCTTTATCATCCAATCCGTCGAATTCAACAGCCTCATCCACGAATTGTTCACGGACAAATACTTCGGAACGAATGGCAAAACAAACCGCCATATCAGGCGCATCTTTTACAATCATCACGACTGGTTTCATTTCGGTATCCTCGCTTGAAAGACATCATGGTGCATTACCTCAGCAGTGGATTGATGACGCAGGAACATCCACAACGCGTCACGCATTGGTACGAATAGCTCAGCGAATTCCGCAATCAGTTGTTCTGACGTTGGTTTGCTAGCACTTGTTTGTTGGACAAATTTTATAATCTCACCTAACGGACGTTTACCATCTATTGCCGCGAATAGTTCTACCAAATGCGGGGTATGATTGATTGTGACGATAGTACCGGTCGATTGTTGACTAATGTTGAGTGTTTTTTCCGTATTGGCGCGCATTACTTCCAGCAATCCTGCATGCTCGCTAAACACATTGAAGCCTAGAAGCGGCACCATTTCGAGATCATCAGGTCTGGGGGGTGGAACAAGATGTTTGGTTGCATAAAAGGTATGTTTCTCGATTTTGCCATGCAGTAATTCGGCTAATGCCTGCTGCTCTTTTATAGGCCAACCACTTACTTTCTCGATTAATTCAGGATCTCTGAGATAGTAGGAGGGCTGATAGAGATGATGACCAATCACACGATCATCGCTAAATAATTCGACGATATTCAAGTTGGCTTTTTCTAGAAATTCATAAAGCTGTGGAATCGTATAGGCTCTGTCTTGCGTATGGAGTAGCAAATCATAAATCGCATTATCGCCGTTTAAAATCTCATTACGAATCATCGGTGAAGAATGAATGAACCAATTCGTATGCGGCATGCTGTTTAGAATAATCTTTGCATTATCTACCTGTGTTTGCAAATTTGGCTCGCCTTCATTCACAATACGCAGCATCTCCTGCATCTGATAGACGGCCATGCGCCCATATTGGGCATAGACCATGATTCCCATCGCCCCGTCGTCTTTGAGTGCATCACTGAGTATATGTAGGCCCTCATCAGGATTGGCGAGATGGTGCAGCACGCCCGAGCAGTTAATGTAATCAAACTTCCCAAGTCCAAGCGTTGGAATATTGAGTAATGAATCACGAATCCAGCGAATATTGGTAAGTCCGCGTATCTTGGCGCGCTCTTGAGCAACCTTCATCGAGGCTTCTGACATATCAACATAGACGACTTCATTACCCGTATCGCGCAGCTGTTCGGCAAGCGCTATCACCGCGTCACCTGTGCCACCACCCGCAACGAGCGAGCGGAATTCCTTACGGAAATCTTTGCGTCCACCAAAACATGCGTGATTGAGGTGATCAAACGCCTCAGTGACGGGCACGGTAAACTTGTGCTTCTCGTCCTGCGGATTGACCGGTGGGTAGGGATAGTTTTCGTACTGCTCACGCACCTGACGCAGATAATTCACATCTTCTGTTTTTAGTAAGATGCTCATACGGTTTTTCTCTTCGGAATACGTTTTTGCATCACCTCTGGATAGGCAATAGGCATGGTATTTTTATGCCGTAAAAATAGCCAGCCGATACGATTCAACGCGTCGTAACAGGGCTTGAATTGCACCGCGAGCGTTTGGAAGTTGACGCTTTTATCTTTGCTAGCATCCATCACCGCACGGAAAATTTCGCGCAGGGTCTTTTGGTTGTTGATCTGCGCCCAGATCGCTGCAAGTTGTGGCGCGTTGGGAAATTGCACCTGCATATCATTGATGGGCTGACGTAATTCCACCACCTGCCCTGAATTGCTAATCATCGCCGAAATATCTTTGGGATAGGCATGTAATGAAAAACCCATACAAGGGATCATATCTAAATCGTCTATCGATGGCGCTATAGGCATTTTCTTCACTAAATGCACCGTGTGTTTTTCAATTTTACTATAGAGCAACTCAGCAAGTGCATGCTGTTTTTCTGCAGGCATTTTCTCGATTTTATCGAGTAGCCGCACATCGCTGATATAAAAGCTTGGATCATAAATACGGTGACTGATATTTTGATAGTCGGAGTAAAAACGCAGCACGTTCAGTCCTGCCTTGCGCGTGAAATCATAAAGCTCAGGAATAGAATAGGAACGGTCTTGCGTGTGTAGTAACAAGTCATAAATGCCCACATCGCCTCCGATATTCACCTCATCCTTAATCATTTGCGAAGAGTGAAACATCCAATGCGAGACTGGTAAATTGGAGAGAATCTTGCGCGCACTGTCGACTTGCTTTTGTAAGTTTGGCTCATCACGATTCAGCATTCGCAACAAATCCTGCATCATGTAGACAGCCATACGCCCATATTTTGCATAGACCATGACGCCCATCGCCCCATCCTCTTTGAGGGCATCGCTCAAAATCTTGAGGCCTCCATCAGGATCCGTGAGATGGTGCAACACACCGGAGCAGTTAATGTAATCAAACTGTCCTAGATTCATCTTGGGAATATTGAGTAACGAATCACGAATCCAGCGAATATTGGTAAGGCCGCGATTCTGCGCACGCTGTTGTGCAATCTTCATCGAGGCTTCCGACATATCAACATAGACAACTTCATTGCCGGTATCGCGAAGTTGTTCGGCCAACGCTACCGCCGCATCACCCGTCCCCCCACCTGCTACTAAAGCGCGGAACTCTTTACGAAAATCTTTGCGCCCACCAAAACAGACGTGATTAAGCAGCTCAAAGCTTTCAGTGACTGGAATACGTGGCGCTTGATATTCCCACTCAGGATCCACGGAAGGATAAGGATAATTCTCGTATTGCTCGCGCACCTTCTTGAGGTAGTTCTCATTTTCGATTGGTGCGGCAGCGACGGTCATGACACGAGGATAGGCAAAGCCATACGCACAATCAACTCAAATTCTTTGCAATGATTGCATTCGCGCACAATTGGCGCTAGCCAGAAGCATAGATGTAGGAGATGCGCGTGGGGTTACGCTTTCGTCCAGCGACTGAACTCTGGCATGTGGGGATAACTCGCACGCCGATTACCTCGTTCGTTCACGCACCCACTGCGCCGCAGGTCACATGGCTGCCGCAACCCAAACCCTTTTGTTTTGTTGCTGATCCCTTCGGGCATGTTGATGATGCAGGCAATTTGACGATACTTGTCGAAGCACTTGATTACCGTATCAAGCGTGGTGAGATTCACTATTACCGTTATGATAAAAAACTTACACTTTGCGACACGGGCACGGCGCTGCGCGCGCCCTACCACTTGTCTTACCCGTTCCTGCTGCAGCATGACGGATACATCTATATGCTGCCCGAGGCCCATCGCAGTGGCAGGCTCACGCTCTATCGTACGGTGGATTTTCCGTCGCGTTGGGAGGTTGTAGCAAGCCTGCTCGACCTGCCCGTCATTGATGCGAGTGTGATACAGTGTCAGGATAGGTGGTGGATGTTTTTTGCATTAGCAGGCGAGCATGGCCGCGCCATGAACGAATTGCATATTGCTTATGCAGATTCGCTATTTGGCCCATGGCAGTTGCACCCCAAAAACCCTGTGCGCAGGGGCCTTGATAGTAGCCGCATGGGCGGCACACCGTTTATTCATGAAGCGTCGCTTTATCTTCCAATGCAAGATTGCCGCGATAGTTATGGCGGTGCGCTGCGTCTATTACGTGTTGATAGCCTCACGTCGAATGATTTCGCAGCAGAAGTCGTGCGCGATATTTCGCCTAACGTTTTTGCATCCGGTTATGAGGGCTGCCACACGCTTTCAGCCTGCTTCGATTTCACACTGTTTGATGTGAAAAACACGCAACATTCGCCCCAGCGCCACCTGATAGACTGGCAACGGCGGATTAAGCGTGTGCTACCTTTTTAAAACGCGCAACAGTTTCATAGAGCGCCGCTTCCATCTTCGGCACAATCGTTGAGGCCTGATATTCAGCGGCGCGCGCCAATGCGTGTTTGCTTGCGTCTTCAAGGCATTTGGGATTCGCTAGGATGGCTGTAAGCTGCTCGGTGATGCCCGCAACGCTAATTGGGCAAAGCCATCCATCTTGTCCATGATGGATAATGGTTTTCGGTCCACTGGTACGGGTTGCGACGACTGGCACTCCATAAGCAAACGCTTCGATGATGATGAGACCGAATGATTCATGGTGCGAGGGAACGCATAGACAATCTATCTGCTCATAGAACGCCGTCGTATTCTCCACCCAGCCATACCATGTGATGATGCCGTCAATACCGAGCGTCTTGGCTTGCTGCATCAGCTGGGCTTTGAGTGGACCATCACCGCCCATATGTAAGGTGAATGCCACACCTTGACGATGGAGCCTACCCGCTGCTTCAAGCAACATGTCCGCGCCTTTTTCGGGCACAAAGCGCCCCAAAAACCCAATCCTAGGCGCTTGTGTGATAGGTGGCCGCGAATCGACCTGCGGTAGATCCATGATAAAATTTGGCAACACCATAATGGGTGCTTCCGCGCCTTGGCGCTGGGTAAAATGCTGCGCAATATCCTGATTCACCGCGACCGTTAGATCCGCGCGGTGGAGGCGATGAAAGCGCGCACGATGCAATAGCTCCACATGCGGAACCGTTTTGCCAAACAGGCTTTGCGCGTAGGTCAATACCCTGTCGGCGCGCTTGCCATGGACCAGAATAATATCAGGGCGGTGCGTCGCAATCATGCGCTTGAGTGCACAAATAGTGCGAAGGTCATATTGGCTGCGCGCTGGGAGAAAAACCATCTCGCTTTCAGGGTCAAGCGCACGGGCAATCTGCGCCCCTTCACTCATGACATTGGTCACGTGGTGGCCGTGCTGGCGCAGCGCATTGGCGTAATGGGCGAACATGGTTTCAATACCGCCCAGACCTTTACCCAGCATCGCATGCAAAATGCGTAATGAAGTCGTCATGGGAATGATGTACAGGATTTGCTGACTACTTCTCAACGTATTTGCTGAAATATGTCATGCGGGAATTGATTCGCCTCGTTTTAACTCGGCTCACCCTGCGGGCGCCTACGGCGTCCAACGCCTTTTTCGGGTTGTTGTGAACCCTGCGAGTTCGCTGCGACACAAAAAATAATCACTAAAAAAGCGCCGTAAAGGCGCTGTTTTTATTGGTGACCCCTGCGGGAATCGAACCCGCGTTTCATCCGTGAAAGGGACGCGTCCTAACCGCTAGACGAAGGGGCCACGTGGGCGTAAAAGAGGGTGTGTTTCACCATGTTAACCCCCTTACGTCAACGGTTTTCTTGTGGGGGTTGCAACCCCGCACTCAGCCTGCTATAGCGGGGCTAAGGGAACCCATTCATGCCCGTTAAGAAACTGATTTCTGGCTATAAATCCTTCCGGCAACGTTATTATGTCGAAGATGATTCGCTCTATAAAAAGCTGGCGAGTGATGGCCAATCGCCCAAAGTAGCGATGATTGCTTGCTCGGATTCGCGCGTGGACCCTTCGATTTTGATGGAGTCAGCACCAGGCCAAGTGTTCGTGATTCGTAACGTCGCGAACCTCGTGCCGCCATTTCAAAACGATACGAGCACCTATCATGGCACATCAGCAGCGCTGGAATTTGCGATTAATAGCGTGGGGGTTGAGCATGTGATTGTGCTTGGCCATAGTAAATGCGCCGGCATCCGCGCGCTAATTGAGCGGCGCGCCCAGCCCGACGATGCGGGGAGTTTCGTTCATAGCTGGATGCATATTGCCGATGCGGTGAAGCAAGAAATTCGTGAACATCACCATGCGAAGCCTTTCGAAGAACAGGCCCATATTTGCGAGCGTGGCGCGATTGCGCTTTCGGTGGCGAATCTCAAAACCTTCCCGTGGATCGCCAAGCGCCTAGAGCTTGGTAAAATCACGCTTCATGGTTGGCATTTTGATTTGGATGCAGGGGTGTTGTGGGAGCTTAGTGATAGTGGCGAGTGGATACGTTTAGCCTAGCGCCGCATCATCAATCATGAATTGCAGACTGGCGTGTCCTTGCCAGTGATTCTCGTTCAGCTCACCATATACATGCAGCGTTTGTTGTGTTGTAAGCATTTCGCCAAGCTTCGTATCATTCACATTAAACGCAATCGCATTCAGGCGGTTTTTACCCGCATCGTCCGCCAGCACTAGTTTGAGATGTTTATCTTTCAGTACGGCGCGATGCACGATTTTTGCATCGCGAATGGCAAACTTAGGTTTAGGGAAACCCATGCCATAGGGCTCCAACTGCTTGAGTGCATCATAGAGTTCCTGTGTTGCGCCATTCACGCGTATCCAGCCATCGAATAATTTCGCGCGCGACTCGCCATAGGCTGTCACTGCTGCGCTCAGTTGCTCGCTGTAGTATTG